>DAVZKO010000030.1:0-28665 GCA_052272205.1 Schaedlerella sp.
GTAGAGCATTCGGCTGTTAACCGAAGGGTCGTTGGTTCGAACCCAACTCGGGGAGTTTAAAGTTACATCTCATAAGTTTTATGAGGTGTTTTTTATATACTAGGAAAGTGTTCTTTTCTAACATATAAAAATGCTCGGTGAAGATGTGTACTGCGTGCGCCGTACAAGAAAGACGTCGCACGCGACCGCCGCAGGCACCAGAATGTGCCTTTGGCACATTTTTTGTTCTTATTATATAAAATATTCGATAAGAAAGAAGGATGAATATGAACAGTAAGGAATTGATGGCAGAAGCCAGAGCGATGGAATCTGACCTGATTAGAACAAGAAGATATCTACATGAGAACCCGGAAATCGGATTTGAATTAACAAAAACAGTAGAATTTGTTAAAAATGAGTTGATAAGTATGGGATATCAGCCACAGGAATGTGGAAAAGCTGGATTAGTTGTCAATGCAGGTGTGAATAACTCCGGAAAGGTATTTTTGATACGTGGAGATATGGATGCGCTTCCGATAGAGGAAGAATCCGGAGTGGCATTTGCATCTAAGAATGGGAAGATGCACGCTTGTGGACACGATATGCATACAACGATGATGCTTGGAGCAGCAAGATTATTGAAGAAACATGAATCTGAATTAAACGGAACAGTAAAATTGATGTTCCAGCCGGCAGAAGAAATTTTCTGCGGTTCAAATGATATGATTCAAAGTGGTGTATTGAAGAACCCGGAAGTTGACGCCGCATTGATGGTTCATGTTATGGCAGGGATGCCGTTTGAGGCGGGAACTGCGATTGTATGTAGTGGTGGAGTCAGCGCTCCGGCGGCTGATTATTTTACAATTAAGATTCAAGGTAAGGGATGTCATGGTTCCATGCCGAATACAGGGGTAGACCCAATTACTGTTGCAGCTCATATTATATTAGGTTTACAGGAAATTCAGACAAGAGAATTGGGACTGGCAGACGATGCAATTTTGTCAATCGGCAAAATGCATGCCGGAATAGCAGAAAATGTAATTCCTGATACGGCGGAATTAGGAGGAACAATTCGAACTTATGATGAAGAAGTACGAGCTTTTATAAAAGAAAGAATGGAACAGATTGCGAGAAGTATTGCATCTGCCTACCGAGCAGAAGCGGAAGTGATATGGGGAAGTGGATGTCCGGTATTGGATAATGATGAGGATTTATCCAAGTGTACAACAAAATATTTGAAAGAATTGTTAGGAGAACAGAGCGCATTTTCACAAGAAGAATTGTTGAAGCGAAGCGGAGGAAAGGCAGCAAAATCAACAGGTTCGGAGGATTTTGCATATGTAAGTCAGGAAGTACCGGCAATTATGCTTGCACTTGCGGCAGGCAGACCGGATCAAGGCTATCCATATCCGCAGCATCATCCAAAAGTGCGATTTGATGAATCGGTCTTAGCATCAGGTTCTGCAGTTTATGCATATACAGCGATGAGATGGTTGGAGGAACACAAAAAGACGACTTGAAATGCATAATAACCTTGTGGTATGCTAGGTATATCAGAATGGAGGAATTATATGAAAATATCAACAAGAGGACGTTATGCCATACGGGTCATGCTGGATTTGGCAGAGCACAATACAGGGGAATATATTCCATTGATGGATATTGCAAAAAGACAGGAAATTTCGGAAAAATATTTGGAGTCTATTGTAGCATCGCTTAGTAAAAATGGATTTGTACATTCTTTGAGAGGAAAAGGTGGCGGTTATCAATTAGCAAAATCGCCGGAAGAATACACAATTAAGAGTATTTTACAGCTTACAGAAGGGTCTCTTGCACCAGTTTCATGTTTAGAAGATGAGACGAATCTGTGTGAGCGCGTTTCCGTATGTAAGACACTAAAAATGTGGGAAGGATTGTACAAACTGATTCTGGATTATTTTGATGGAATTACGTTGGCAGACTTATTGGTTGATACAACGGATGTGGGGAATTACATTATTTAATCGTAGAAAAATGCTTTGATCTTGAGAGGTTTTGGATTATTCTACAAATAAATATAGCGGATATAAAGTATATGATGAAGATAAAAGAGCAGGATTTAACGACAGGGAATATTACTTCAAAACTGTGGAGGTTTGCAATTCCATTGATGCTGGGGAATGTGTTGCAACAGCTTTACAATCTGGTAGATACCTGGGTTGTTGGAAAATATATTGGAGCTCAGGCACTGGCGGCAGTCGGTGCTTCTTATACGTTAATGACGTTTTTAAATTCGATTATTATAGGACTATGTCTAGGCGCAAGTGCTTTTCTTTCCATGGAATATGGGAAAAGAAATCAGGATGGAATCCGTAACGTTATCTTTTTGTCTGCAATTATTATTGGCGGGATAGCAGTCTGTCTATAGATTTTAATTTATCTGGCGATGGATCTTACCAGTGTAGCAATCTTTTGTGCAGTCATAAGTGCAATTGTCTGTGGATTTGCAGACAATTTTATGAAAATTTTTGTGGCACCGGGGAGTACAGAGATTATTGTAAAAGTGCAAGAAAAAGATGCAGGTAAGGAGAGAAAAATCCGCCTGCATTTTTTGTATGTGTTGACAGTAAAAGTGGGAAGTGTTACACTTGAAATTAGTAAAAACAACCAAAGTGGAGGTGGCAGATGAAAAAGAAAATTGCTCTGCTGCAAGGGGGGTTCAACAGCGAAATTATGAAATATGTCATGCGAGGGATTCGCAGACGAACAGAGGAGGAAGGTGCGGACCTCTATGTTTTTAGCTGCTATGGGGGAGAGTATGAAGATACTTTGTATAATCAGGGGGAGTATCATATTTTTTCCTTAATAAACTGTGCGGATTATGATGGATTTATCATGGCATCGAACAATATCATATCTTCTGCGGAAAGGGAGATTCTTCGCAAAATGTTGTGTGAGAGCGGGAAACCGGCGGTGAGTATGGAGCATGTACTGGAAGGACTTTACAATGTCGGTTGTGAGAATTACCAGACAATGCGGGATATGACACAGCATATGATTGAAAAACATGGATGTAAACGAATCTTCTTTTTAGGCGGTCCGATTGACAATTATGAGTCCAGAGAGAGAATGAAAGGGGTAAAAGATTCCATGGTTTCAGCGGGAATTCCATGGCAGGAAAGTTGGTTTCGGAATTATTGCTATACATATCAGGATGGTTATCAGGCATTTTTTGATTTTCAAGAAGAAGGATTGGGCGTACCCGATTGTATTATTGCTGCAAATGATGAGATGGCAGTAGGGTATTGTGCAGCGGCTAGGGAGAACGGCCTCTATGCACCAAATGATTTTCGAATCGGAGGATTTGATAATTCCGGATTTTCTGAGACTTATCATCCAAGATTGACAACGGTGAGCAGGGAGAAAGAAGAGGCGGGATATCAAAGTTGTGATATTTTATTTCGATTAATTCAGGGGGAAACGGTTCCGATTAAAACAACATTGCGGACTGAGGTAATATATCGGGGAAGTTGCGGATGTGAAGATGATGACAGGGTAAGGTGCAATGGGCATCGACATTTGATAGAGACGACGTTAACACAGAGCCAGATTCGTAATAACCTGCAGAAATTAGATAAGTGTCTGATACAGTGTGAGGATTGGGGAGAGTATGCCCGGGAAATGGCTGCATATATTCCTGGAAATATTGACTGCAGTGCAATGTATATGTTGTTAAATCGACAGGAATATTTTCAGCCGTATTCAGAGAAATGTATAAGAAATGTAGGATTCGATCAAAGAATGACGGTAATCTTTGCCTGGGAAAACGGAAAAGTAGTGCGGTATAGAGAGCTGTTTGATATTCGGAAGTTGGTACCGGGAAAACATGAAGATGAAGCAGGACATACTTATCTGATCCTGCCAATTCATTTTCAGGAAAAAGAGATTGGGTATTGTGTGATTCAGGACAGTTTTACGATGATCGATAACCAGATAATATTTAGATGGGCGCATAGTATCAATGTGTCTATGGAGATTATGTTGGAAAGACTGGCATTGAAGCATGCGAATGCAGTACTGGATGCTTTGAGTACAGAAGATGCAATGACTGGGGTATACAATCGAATCGGATTGACGAGACATGCGGAGAAGATGCTGCAATTTGACAGAATGGAGCGAAAGGACACGCTGATCTTGTTTAGTGACATCAATCATTTGAAGATGATCAATGATACTTATGGACATAAGAGTGGAGATACTACAATTATAACGGTGGCAGAGGCACTTAAGAAAGTATGTCCGAAAAATTCAGCAGTAATTCGATATGGTGGAGATGAATTTGTAATGATTGTTCCCGGAAGTAATCTTACAGAAGGAGAGCGGTTAAAACAGGAAATCTGCGAAGAGCTAAAGAAAGCAAATGAGAAGATGAATCTTCCATATACAATTTCGACAAGCGTTGGTTGTGTCTGTGCACATCCATATGAGAATCTGTCGTTGGAAGAATATGTAAAGCAGGCAGATAAAACGATGTATGAAGAAAAGAGAAAGTCCAGAATGTAGTCTGGGCATTCTTTTTTTATATGTAAAAATAAACTGACAAGACAGATGTAAAAACATTTGCTTGCAAAAAGTTTACATTTGTTATACCCTAGAAGAGATAAAATAACATGACTATTTATAAACAGCGAAGCAACTCGTCAGAAAAGCTTGCCTATAGCGATAGACGAGGAGGCAGATGTTCGATAATGAGAAGTGAAAGGGTATAAAATCATGAGTGAGACTATAATTGAACAGATTAATCGTTTGAAAAAAGAGAAAAATGCGGTGCTTCTTGCACACTATTATGTGGATGGACAGGTTCAGGCTATTGCCGATTATGTAGGAGATTCCTATTTTCTGGCAAAGAAAGCAACAACAGTAGATGCAGATGTGATTCTTTTCTGTGGGGTATCATTTATGGGAGAGAGCGCAAAGATTCTTAATCCAAAGAAGAAGGTTGTAATGGCAGATAAGAATGCCGATTGCCCAATGGCACATATGGTAGATGAATGGAAGATCAAAGAAGTAAGGAAAGAATATCCGGATGTAGCAGTTGTCTGTTATGTCAATTCTACAGCAGAGATCAAGGCATTATCAGATGTATGTGTAACTTCTTCCAATGCACTTAAGATTGTAAAAAATCTTCCGAATAAAGATATTTTCTTCATCCCGGATAATAATCTGGGAAGATACACGGCAGAGCAGATACCGGAGAAACATTTCATATTCAATGATGGATTCTGCCATGTACATAAAAGTATTCATAAAGAAGAATTATTGAAAGCAAAAGAGGCCAAACCGGATGCAGTTGTAGTTGCACATCCGGAATGTACACAGGATGTATTAAAAGAGGCTGACTATATTGGAAGTACTTCTCAGATTATTGATTATGTAACGGAATCCGATAAAAAAGAATTTATTGTTTGTACGGAGATTGGAGTATTCTATGAATTGCAGCAGAAGAATCCGGAGAAGAAGTTCTATTCTGTAGGACATCGTCAGTTCTGTCCGAATATGAAGCGAATCAGTCTGGAAGGTGTGCTTCAGGCACTTGAGACATTGGAGCCGGAAGTAGAGCTGCCGGAGGATCTGAGAGTGAAAGCAGAGTTGCCATTAAAGAGAATGTTGGAGTACGCTTCACTCTAGTGTCAATCACTACGCTGACTGCCACGGAGGATGCACAGAAATAAAGTATAGATATACAAAAGGTGAGACAGAAAATACGAAGCTGTCTCACCTTTTGTATTCATAAAGCTTACCCCTTTGAAAATAATATTGATTACTGTTCATGATTACTGTTCACTATAACAAAGTCTTTACAAAATAACAAGAATATGCTATTGTAAACATGAATTAGCACTCGACACAGAAGAGTGCTAATAAGCAGAAAGAGGAACTTAAATAGAAATTGCAGTTCGCAGTATAATGTGGGTAGAAGCAGATTGAAAGCAGGGTGAAAGATATGATAGCAGTACCTATTTACGATATGATTATTTTGCCGGGAGTTACATTTTACTTTAAGAAAGATGTATTTCAGGAGCTGGATATAGAAAATGTAGAGGCGGGAGAAGAGCTGATTTTCTTATACCAGAGAGAAGAGAAGGACAGACAGGAGTTAACTGCGGAAGATTTTTATCCAATCGGTGTGGAAGGAAAAATTGATTCCATTGATAAAGATGGCAATATCAATGTTCGTACATTCCACAGAGTTGATATTACAAGTATTGAAGTAAATAACGGTGAGATTCAGATCGAAGCGGTTAATCGAGATGAAATTGAAGATATTGATGAGTCGGAACGACAGATGCGTTTTGAAAAGATGCGAACCTCTCTTTTGCGTTTTGTGCAGGGATTTCAGTGGGGCGTATGGGCAAGAAGTTACATATTGCACTGGAAATCCATGAGTGAAGTGGTTTCTGCATTGTCAAGTTATCTGAATCTGACGAATGAAGAACGGTATCAGATTGTGGAGACGGACGTATTGTCACAGCGTATCGAGAAGATGGAACATGCGGTGTATGAGTTCATGGAAGTGACAAGGGTCGGAGAAGAAGCAGAGAATGCACAGCAGGAGCGTCACGAACAGGTATATCGTGAGGATGCGATCAAAAAACAGATTGATTTTCTTCAGCGTCAGTTGGATGAGATGCATCCGGAAAATGTATCGGATGTGCGCCGTTTCGAACAGAAAATAGAAGAATCGGGCATGAATGAGACTGCAAGAAAAGAAGCGGATAAGATTTTGAATCGTATGAAACAGGAAGGCAAAGACAGCCATGAATATGGTATGCTCTACGATTATCTGGATTTTGTGACAAGTTTGTCATGGAAGAAAGAAGAAGTAGAAGATGTTGACTTGAATGAAGCGGAAGAGATACTGGATGAGGAACACTATGGTTTGAAAAAAGTGAAGGCGAGAATCATCCAGCAGCTAGCAGTCATGCAGTTGAATAAAAAACAGGCAGGATCCATCCTACTGTTCGTCGGAGCTCCTGGAACCGGTAAGACGAGTATCGGGCAGAGCATTGCCAAGGCATTACATCGGGAATATGTACGAGTGAGTCTTGGTGGAGTGAGAGATGAAGCTGAGATACGAGGTCATCGAAGAACCTATGTCGGAGCAATGCCGGGACGTATTATGGAAGGAATGAAAAGATGCGGTGCATCCAATCCGGTTATGGTGTTGGATGAGGTAGACAAATTGTCGAAAGATTTCAGTGGAGATCCTGCAAGTGCATTGTTGGAGGTATTGGATCCGGAGCAGAACAACAGCTTTACCGATCATTATCTGAATGTGCCGTATGATTTGTCAGATGTATTGTTCGTATGTACAGCAAATTCGCTGGATACGATTCCGGAGCCATTGTTAAATCGAATGGAAGTGATTCAATTCCCTGGATACACAGCAGTTGAGAAATTCCAGATTGCCAGAAAACATTTACTTCCAAAAGCAATGGAAGGGATGGGAATCAAAGCGAAGAATCTGAAAGTAACGGATGATGCACTACGAACCATTATTCAGGATTATACGGCAGAGGCAGGTGTACGTGGATTAAAGAAACAGATGAATACATTGTGCCGTTATGCAGCAGTGAAACTGGTTAAGGGAGAGCAAAAGAGTATTACGGTAAGTCCAAGACGACTTTCTGATTTCTTGGATCAGAAACCGATGCATCATGAAAGCATTCTTGAAGAGAAACAGCCGGGGGTTGTAACCGGTCTGGCATGGACGGCAGCAGGTGGTGAGATATTATTTATTGAAACGATGTTCACAAAGGGAAGCGGCAAGATCCAGGTGACCGGCCAGCTTGGAGATGTGATGAAAGAATCGGTTCAGATTGCAGTAAGTCTGGTCAAAGCGATGCATCCGGAATCGGCAGAATTGTGGAAAGAAAATGACCTGCATGTGCATGTGCCGGCAGGCGCAATTCCAAAAGACGGACCTTCTGCAGGTATTACATTGACAACAGCTTTAACTTCTCTTGTGACAGGGAAGGCAGTCAGTCCGGAATATGCGATGACCGGTGAAGTATCACTTCGAGGAGGGGTGATGCCGATCGGAGGACTTCCGGAGAAACTTATGGCAGCACAGCGAGCGGGAATATCGAAAGTATTTATTCCGTATGAAAATGTGGAAGATTTGGATGATGTTGCTGAGGAAGTAAAAGAAAAATTAGAGATTATTCCGGTTAAGAAAGTCGAAGACGTATTAAAACGTTTGCAACTATAAGAAAAGGGGGATTCGCTGAAAAAGTGAATCCCCCTTTAAATCAAGGCAGCAACGCATACATGACTACGAAGTGACACATACTTCCTCCCATCACAAACAGATGAAAAATTTCATGACTTCCGAAGTTCTTATGCTTACTATTGAAAATCGGAAGTTTTAATGCGTAGATAACACCTCCGACTGTATAGATAATTCCACCGGCCAGAAGCCATCCAAAAGAAGCACGACTCATGGAGTTCAATATTTGAGTGAAAGCAAGAACACAAGTCCAACCCATTCCGATATAGAGAACGGATGATACCCATTTTGGACAATATACCCAAAATGCTTTGATGAGAATACCTACAATAGCGAAACTCCATACGATTGCAAGGAGAATAAGTCCGGTTTTTCCTTTTAATACCAATAAACAAATCGGAGTGTAGCTTCCTGCAATCAATACAGAAATCATCATGTGGTCCCATTTCTTTAAAATGGTATTGATCTTAGCGGAAATATCAAAAGTGTGATAGGTTGTACTGGCAGCATACAGCAAAATCATACTTGTTGCGTAAATTGCAAGTGAAATGATGTAAATACGGCTTGGTTCATGTGCGGCTTTCATAAGCAATGGAACGGCGGCGAAGATTGCCATTAACATTCCGATAAAATGTGTGATAGCACTGCCCGGTTCTTTGATATGATGGTAGGATTTGTGTTCGGTATTATATTTTTGCTCGAGAGAAATATTGTTTGTTTGCAGTTTCATGGTTCATTCCTCCATTCTTTTTATGATTGCTTACAGAGACACTCTGAACAATAACTTTAATTGAAACATATTCTTAGTTTTTCTGAAATATGAATAGTTAATGTATCATATAGAAAATAATAATACTACAAGTGGTTTTCAAAACTATATCAAGTACATGCTTATATTATACCAGAAGTGATAAAAATGCAAGAGGAAATGAAAAGAATATGAAAGCGAGCGAGCTTACTGTTCACAGTCCTTGTATCAGTAACCCATCTCGCGATTTTAAGATGTCTTTGACGATGGGCGAGACGCATTCAAAATAAAAAAGATAGAAAAAGGGACGTGGAATTATAAGAGACAAAATGTCGGGTTATATTCCACGTCCTCTTTTTATTGATAAGCAAATCCCATCGTCGAACCTGATTTAATGGGATAGGAATAATCGATTATTGCTCTGATTCAATTAGCCATGAATTCTTGTGCCGGCTTTACCGTGTACACCGGCTTTCAACTGGTCAAGTGAAGTGATCAGAGCTTCACGACCTTCTTTTTCTTCAATAAATTCAACGGCTGCTTTGAATTTCGGGAACATATTGTATGTGCCGAAATGTCCGGCTTCCATATATGCTTTCGCTTCATCAACGGAGATAGAACCGAGCTTTTCTTCATTTGGTGTTCCCATATTGATGCATACTTCATCTACACTTGTCAGGATGATGAGAATATCGGCATTGACACCTTCTGCAAGTTTGCCGGCTGCAAGGTCTTTTTCGATGACCGCACTGGCGCCGCGCAGATGATTGTCCTGTTCCAGAACAGGAATACCGCCACCGCCACATGCAATGACTAACTGGTCGGCATCAAGAAGTGCATTGATGGCATCTAATTCTACAATCTTAACAGGATTCGGAGCAGATACAACTCGGCGGAATCCCTTACCCGGTTCCTCAACAACGTAGTTGCCTTTTTTGCGCTCTTCGTTGGCATCTTCTGCATTCATATAACGACCAAGTACTTTGGTTGGGGTATAAAAGGCTTCATCGTACGGGTCTACAATAACCTGTGTTAATACGGTGCTGACTGTGCGATAAATACCGCGATTCAACAATTCTTCACGAATACCATTCTGAAGGTCATATCCGATATAACCCTGACTCATTGCTGAACAAACAGACATTGGTGCAGATGTATAATTATCGTGAGTTTTGCCAAACTCATTCATAGCGGTATGGATCATACCAACCTGTGGTGCATTGCTGTGAGTGATTGCAACCTGATAGCCTTCCTCGATTAAATCTGCGATGGATTTGGCTGTTTTGGCAACAGCAACTTTCTGTTCCGGTAAGGTGGTACCAAGTGCTCGGTGACCAAGGGCAATAACTGCTCTTTTTTTCATATCTGATTCCTCCGTTTCGTCTAAGATGTAATATGTGTGCATTATAAGCAGTGATTGTTACGGTTTTCCTTATGTGATTGTAAATATCACAATCTATATTGAATAGTAACAAAAATTCTTTCTTACATAATAAATTGTCAGAAAGAAAAATGCAAGATGTAAGTATTCATTAGAGGGGAAAAATGTTATAATTAAAAAATGTGAGTGAATCTTAGAGTCGTATCGGTTATAGAAGGGCGACTTTAACAAAGTGATTTGAAAGAAAATCTTACATAAAAGATAAAGGGAGGCGAGTATGTGAGAAAACTGCTCATTTATTTAAAAGACTATAAAAAAGAAAGTGTCATAGGCCCGCTATTCAAATTGTTGGAGGCAACGTTTGAATTGATCGTACCGATTATCATGGCGAATATCATTGATATTGGTATTAAGAATCAGGATAAGATGTATATTTGGAAAATGGGTGCGGTGTTGGTGATTTTTGGCGTATTGGGATTAACCTGCTCACTTTTAGCGCAATATTTTGCGGCAAAGGCAGCAGTTGGATTCGGTACTGCACTTCGTCATGACTTGTTCTGGCATATTGAGAATTTGTCTCATGCAGAGGTCGATAAAGTCGGCAGTTCAACTTTGGTTGTGCGTATGACAAGTGATATCAATCAGGTGCAATCTGGGGTGAACTTGGTTTTACGTTTATTTTTACGCTCCCCATTTATTGTTGTCGGAGCATTGATCATGGCATTTACGATCAACTGGAAAGCAGCGATGGTATTTGTTGTTACAGTTCCGTTATTGGCACTGGTTATTTACGGAATCATGGTGATTACGATTCCTCTGTATAAAAAGGTTCAGAAGGAATTAGATGAGGTACTTTTGACAACACGTGAGAATCTGACCGGAGTCCGTGTGATTCGTGCATTCCGTACGCAGAAATTGGAGCGGGAGACATTCGAGAAGAAAAGTGATCTGTTGATGGATATGCAGATGTTGGTGGGTAAAATCTCAGCATCATTAAATCCATTGACTTATATTATTGTAAATGCCGGAATTATCGCGGTAATCTGGCTTGGTGGAATTCAGGTCAATGTAGGTGGCATGACACAGGGGGAAGTCATTGCGTTGGTTAATTATATGACACAGACATTGATTGCACTTGTAGCACTGGCTAACTTGATTGTGACATTTACAAAAGCACTTGCATCTGCAGGAAGAATCAATGAAGTATTCGCAATGCAGCCGGGAATTACAGATGGAGAAGAGCATTTTGCAGATGTGAAGAATGCGACAGATATTTTACAAGATTCAGGAGATGCGGGTTCAGTTTCCTGCAAAGAAAATGTGCCGGCTGTAAACATGGATGACGTGACATTCTATTATCAGGATAGCAAAGAACCAGCACTTGAACACATTTCATTTGAGGCAAGAAAAGGAGAGACGATTGGAATTATCGGTGGTACCGGTTCAGGAAAGTCAACTCTTGTCAATCTGATTCCAAGATTTTATGATGTGACGGAAGGACAGGTGCTTGTCAACGGAAGAAATGTAAAAGAGTATAAAGTGGAAAACTTGAGAGGAAAAGTTGGAATTGTACCTCAAAAGGCAGTCCTTTTTCACGGAACGATTCGGGACAATATGAAGATGGGACGCGAGGATGCTACAGATGAAGAGATTCTGGCAGCATTAAAGACAGCACAGGCATTGGAAATTGTAGAAAATAAACCGGGTAAATTAGATACCATGTTAAGCGAAGGAGGAAAGAATCTGTCAGGTGGACAAAGACAGAGACTTACGATTGCAAGAGCGTTGGTGCGTAATCCGGAAGTATTGATTCTGGATGACAGTGCCTCTGCGTTGGATTTTGCGACGGATGCAAATTTGAGAAAAGCAATCGCGGAAGATACAGACAATATGACTGTATTTATTGTATCCCAGAGAGCTGCGTCTATCATGCATGCCGATAAGATCATTGTATTGGATGATGGTCAGATGGTGGGATATGGAACACATCAGGAATTATTGAAGCAATGTGAGGTATATCAGGAAATCTGCTATTCTCAATTTTCAAAAGAGGAGGTGCAGGTCAATGAGTAATCAGACAAAGAAGAACAATCACGATACAATGAAAAAAGTATTGCAGTTGATACGTCCGTATATGCATTATCTTATTTTGTCACTGATTTTTGCGGCAATTTCGGTTGCATTGACATTGTATGCTCCGATTTTATCAGGTAATGCAATTGACTTGATATTGTCAAAAGGACACGTTGATTTTGCAGGTGTACTTCAAATATTGAAAAAATATGCGGTTGTTATTGTTTTGACAGCGGTTGCACAGTGGCTGATGAACCTGTGTAATAACAAAATCACCTATCGTGTAGTCAAAGATGTTCGAATTCGTGCATTTGCAAAATTGCAGGACCTTCCACTGAAATATATCGACTCTCATCAGTACGGAGAGACAATTAGTAGAATCATCACAGATGTGGAACAATTTTCAGATGGTTTGTTGATGGGATTTTCGCAGTTATTTACCGGAGTGGTTACGATAGTGGGTACATTGATATTTATGCTGACTATTAATGTGAAAATTTCATTAGTTGTAATTTTAATTACACCGGTGTCATTATTCGTTGCAAGTTTTATTGCAAAGAGAACCTATACGATGTTCAAGGCACAGTCCGAGACAAGAGCGGAGATGACATCACTCATCAATGAAATGGTCGGCAACCAGAAAGTGGTACAGGCATTTGGGTATGGTTCCAGAGCATTGGAGAGATTTGATGAGATCAATGCAGATTTACAGAAAGTCAGTCTGCGTGCGATATTCTTCTCATCTATTACAAACCCAAGTACTCGTTTTGTAAATGGACTGGTATATGCAGGGGTTGGAATTACCGGTGCATTCAGTGCAATCCGAGGCTATATTTCGGTGGGACAGTTATCTTGCTTCCTAAGTTATGCGAACCAGTACACAAAGCCGTTTAATGAGATTTCCAGTGTTATCACAGAGCTTCAGAATGCGGCAGCATGTGCAAGAAGAGTATTTGATTTTATCGAAGAGACACCGGAAATTCCGGACTCAGAACAGGCAATTGATCTGGAAAATGCAGACGGAAGTCTGGAACTCAAAGACGTCTCCTTCTCATATAGAAAAGATGTACCATTATTACAGCATTTGAACTTGCAGGTAAAACCGGGGCAGAAGATTGCGATTGTAGGACCGACGGGATGTGGCAAGACGACACTGATCAATTTGTTGATGCGTTTTTATGATATTGATGCCGGGCAGATTATTGTCAGTGGTCAGGATATTAAGGAAATTAAGAGAGACAGTCTGAGAGAGAACTTTGGTATGGTATTGCAGGAGACATGGCTGAAATCAGGAACTGTTGCGGAGAATATCGCGTATGGAAGAGAAGAAACTTCCAGAGATGAAATCATTACGGCAGCGAAGGCAGCGCATGCGCATAGCTTTATTAAAAGAATGCCGGAAGGATACGATACGATGATTCAGGAAGAGGGAGGCAACCTTTCACAGGGACAGAAGCAGTTGCTTTGTATTGCGAGAGTTATGCTGAATTTACCTCCGATGCTGATCCTCGATGAGGCAACATCATCAATCGATACGCGTACAGAGATTCGAATCCAGAAAGCTTTCCACCGGATGATGGAAGGTAGAACGAGCTTTATCGTAGCACACAGATTGTCTACGATTCGTGAGGCAGATGTGATTCTCGTAATGAAAGATGGTAATATCATCGAGCAGGGAACACATGAGGAATTGCTGGAAAAAGGCGGATTCTATAAGCATCTGTATGAGAGCCAGTTTGCGAAATAAAGCAGGAACCATGCATGACTGGACTTTGGATGAGAAGAAATAAGAAAAGTGGGAGTTGCTATTGTCAGCTCCCACTTTTCTTATTTTCACAAAATTCATAAATTAATCAATAAATGTCTCGTGCAATTTACGCATTGCAAGATCGGCATATTCCTCATCAATCAGAACCGTGATACGGATTTCTGAAGTTGTGACCATCTCAGTGTTGACACCGATGCTTGCCAGTGCACCGAACATCTTTGCAGCAACACCGGAATGAGAACGGATACCTGCACCAATGACAGAAACTTTTGCTACGTTTTCATTGGAATCTAATTTCTTGATGCCGAGATAATCTTTGTTTTCATTTAACAAATCTAAGGCACGAAGTAAATCTGTTTTGGCTACAGTGAAGGAAACAGATTTGGTACCATCTTTACCAAGAGATTGAATCATAACGTCGATGTTAAGTTTATTCTTATCTAATAAGTTCAACAGACGGAATGTGCTCTCCGGATCATTACCGAGTCCGGCAACACGAATTTTGGCTACGTTTTTATCGGCTGCCACACCGCTGATTAACATTTTTTCCATTTTTGTATTCTCCCTTACAATTGTTCCGGAATTCCGGTTCAGGCTGGAGCATACTAAGAGTTCCACACCATATTTTTTTGCAATCTCCACACATCTGCTGTGGAGGACTTTGGCACCAAGAGAAGCCATCTCAAGCATCTCATCGTAAGTGACTTCTTCCATCTTGCGTGCATCCGGTACGATGCGTGGATCGGCTGTGTAGACTCCGTCTACGTCAGTGTAGATCTCACAGACATCGGCATGAAGTTCTGCTGCGAGAGCTACGGCTGTTGTGTCGGAGCCGCCGCGACCAAGCGTTGTGATATCATCATATTTATTGATACCCTGAAAGCCGGTTACAACAACAATCTTGTTGGCATCCAATTCTTTTTGAATACGTTCTGTGTCAATTTTTTTGAATCGGGCATCCTGATAGTTTGAAGTTGTCTGCATCGGTATCTGCCAGGCGTTCAGTGATACGGCGCTGACTCCCATCTGAATCAGTGTCATAGCCATCAGTGATACGGAAACCTGTTCTCCTGTGGAAAGCAGCATATCCATCTCTCTTCTGGATGGCTGGTCAGTAATCTGTTTGGCTGTTGCAATTAAGTTATCGGTTGTCTTACCCATGGCGGAAAGAACAACAACAACCTGACTGCCAGCCTGCTGTTTTTCGATACAGCGTTTTGCTACATTGCGGATGTGCTCCAGATCAGCGACTGAGCTTCCGCCAAATTTCATTACTGTAAGCATAGTTTTTATCTCCCTCTTATTCCTCAATAAAACTTGTTTTATAGAAGTTTTAACAAGAAATTTATCTACTTGAATAGTATAGCAAATGCGTTGGTGAAATGCAATTTAAGTTATTCATCAACAGCTTTGAAAGGTAAATTTGTTCTCTGCTCATTTTTCTTCCTTTGCGATAAAGTTTTTCTTTTATTTTACCTTATCGCAAAGAAATCAGCTTAATTTTTAGTACTATTGGTGCGAATTATTTTTACCTTTCAGAACTGACGCAGAGACAGATGATGATGCACGATCTGGGCGCTACCATGCTTTGCTGTACCCCCTTCCTATGCAATCTTCTTAGGCGAGTCTTTAAAGGAACTGGGATATGATCCGAAGGAATTCAAGCTGAAATCCGGTTGTTTCGGTGCGGAGCCATGGACAGAAGAGATGCGGGAAAAACTGGAAAGCTTATTTGACTTTAACGCATATAACATTTACGGACTGACGGAAATCGGAGGCTCGGGAGTGGCATTCGAGTGTCCGTCCAAATGCGGTATGCATATCAATGAAGACCATGTGATTGCAGAAATCGTAGATCCCGAAACCGGTGAGGTGCTGCCTTACGGAGAAAGCGGCGAGCTTGTGTTCACCACGATTACCAAAACCGGTATGCCGATGATTCGTTACCGCACACATGATATCTGCTCCCTTGACGTAACCCCGTGTTCCTGCGGAAGAATGCACGTCAGAATGAGCCGTATTGCAGGAAGAACCGATGAGATTTTCTCGGATACGGTTGCAGACATTGAAAAAATCCAGCGTAAGATTGCCGATCAGATTAAATCGGTTGTCGGTATTGCCGCAATGGTGAAACTGGTGCCGCCGAAAACAATCCCGCGTTCGGAAGGAAAAGCAAAGCGTATTATTGATAACCATGGTCTTACAAAGTAAAGAAAGGAAAAAATTATGTTAATTACTCAGATTTCTGTTTATCTTGAAAACAATAAAGGAACCCTGCGTTCCCTTACAAAAACCTTGGCGGAAAATCAGATTGATATGCTGGCATTATCGATTGCCGACACCACAAGTTTCGGTATTGTGCGTATTGTAGTCAGAGAACCGGATATAGAGACTGCCGTAAAAGCACTCCGTGAGAATGGATTTATGGCAAAAACGAATCATGTCATCTGTATTGCGGTGCCGAACCAACCTGCAGGTCTTGACAAAGCGCTTGCGGTTATCGAAGAAAATAATATTTCGATTGAGTACATGTATTCACTCAATTACATTATCGGAAACAAGGCGCTTATGGTGCTGCGGCTGAAATCCGATGAGATGGAAAGAGCGAAAATCGCGGAATTGCTTTGTGAAAATGAGATTGTGATGGTGACACAGAGCGACATCAATAAGTTATAATTTGGGCAATGGCGAATCACATGGTTTGCCGGCAGCGGTATTCCTTTGGCGTGCATCCGTATTTTTCTTCAAATTTTTTGAAGAAGAACCCAGTATTCTCATATCCCACGGCAATGCTGATATCGCAGGTCGGCAGCGTGGTGGTACGCAGCAACATGGCGGCCTGTGATAACCGCTGGTTCTGGATGAGTTGTTTATATGTATAGTTTGTATGCTTTTTGATATACGAAGAGAGATAGTTCGGATGCATATGGAAGAAAGCCGCGGTCGATTCCAGCGTACAGTCTGCGCAGTTGGTTTCTATATAACGCAGGATGGCGTAAATATGGTTGGAGGAAGAGAGGCTTGCCAGTTCCATGTTGTGCTGGAAGTAATTGATTAACTCGCAAATCAATAAAGTCATCTGTGCGTCAAGGATGGCGACGGACGTAACGGAGGGCGAGTAGAATTCACACAGAAACTGGTTGACAAATAATGTCAGCCGGTTTCTTTTTTTGGCGGAAAACAGGATATAGTTATCCCGTCGGGACTGGCTGTTGAGCGCCTCAATGAGAAATTGCGTGATAAAATTCTTTTTTGCGAGTTTCTCAAAGAAGTTGTTGTTTAAATATTCTTTGGTAATCAAAAAATTAATCATAATATCTTCTTCATTACATTTTGTCGTGCGGTGAGGCGTATTCGGGCTGATTAAAAGAATCTCTCCGGCAGATAAAGTGAGGGATACGTCATTGAGTGTAAATGTACAGCTGCCGGAATAGACATAGCAAAGCTCCAGCCATTCGTGAATATGCAGGGGAACCGTCTCAAAGCGGTCCTGCTTGATGACTGCAAAATTTTGGTAATTGGCCAGAACCTTGTTCTCCGAGAGCGCCATCTGCATACTGAGCGGGGTAGGCGTGAAACAGTAGCAGAGTTCCCCCGACGCCGTGGTGATTGTCTCGATACCGGGATAATCATTGGTAGCTCCCAAGAGATTTTGTTCTTCCTGTGCAGTGTGTTTTCGCAGATAAGTATCCAGTCCGGAATCCGTCAACATTGGTATATCCTCCCATATTTTTAAAAATATTTAAAAATCCGCCTTCATCGGCTGCCTTCGCATGTTTTTCAGGTTTCAAAGTCATGGCTTTCATGCAAATGCAAAGGTATGCTCTTTGGCACTTTGCATTTTTATCATTATACAAAACATTTGCGGATGCATCAATATAAATCTTAAGTTTGGTAGGTGAAATGATGAAATTCCGTAAATGATTTTATGAGGCAAATCCATTATACTCGAATTACAGTGTACACAATGAAAAAAGGAAGGAGCTTGGAAAACGGCAATATGAATCAGATTTACGCAGCAAAAACAAATCATATCACGAATCCGGTGGGATTTTTACTGAATCCGGTGGTTTTTTCGTGGAAGGTCAGAGAATGCAGGGGAAAGAACCAGAGATGTGCCAGAATCCTTGTGGCAAAGGAAGAAACCTTCGCGGATGTTCTTTGGGACACCGGGGAGGCAAAGCTCGACAGTCTGGCTGTAAAAGTGGAGATGAATCTGGAGCCTTGTACCAGATATTACTGGAAGGTAATCGTTACTACGGACGCAGACGAAGTGCTGGAGTCCGACGTACAGTTCTTTGAGACGGCAAAGAGGGACGAGCCGTGGGTGGGAAAATGGATTACCTGCGACAGCAGGATGGAACGCCATCCCATTTTCTCAAAGCGAATCATTCCCCGTGGAAAGGTAAAAAAAGCCCGTCTCTATCTCTGCGGACTGGGGCTTTATGAGGCATATTTTACGGATGGAGAGAAAACCGAAACAGATATTTTAAAATCCGCGAAAATCGGGGAAGAATATCTGACCCCGTACTGCAATAACTACAATCAGTGGTTACAGTATCAGACGTATGATGTGACCGCGCAGATGCAGCGCGAAGGTGTGTTGTCCGTTCTTTTGGGGAATGGGTGGTACAAAGGGAGGTTCGGGTTCAATCAGACAGAACAGAAAGGATTTTACGGCGACGAGTGGAAACTGCTGGCAGAGGTGCATCTAGAATATGAGGATGGCACACAAGAGATAATCGGCACGGATGACACATGGGAAGTGACAAGGAGCAATCTGTTTTTTTCCAATATGTATGACGGGGAGAAACGGGATGATACCTTGGAACCTGTCGAACCTGTCAGCGCGCAGCTTGCGGAGGCGCCGCAGGGGCGACTGACGGAGCGGCTGTCCCTTCCGGTGACTGTGCATGAACAGTTTACACCGAAGGAACTGATTCACACCCCGAAGGATGAATGGGTGTTTGACTTAGGGCAGGAGATTACCGGGATTTTCAAACTTCATGTCCATGAGCCGAAAGGAAAAGAAATCAGAATCCAGACAGGCGAAATCCTGCAGGACGGATGTTTTTATAACGAAAACTTAAGAACCGCTTTGTCGGAATATGTGTATATCTCTGACGGGGAAGAAAAAGACATTGTTCCGCATTTTACATTTTACGGATACCGGTATGTAAAAATCAGCGGGGTAACCAATGTCTCCTGTGAAGATTTTACGGGAATGGCACTCTACAGTGATTACGAAGGTACCGGTAGTATACAGACAGGAAATGAACTGGTAAATCAGTTGATTTCCAATGTGGAATGGGGCATGAAGGATAATTTCTTAGATGTGCCGACAGACTGTCCGCAGAGAGATGAGCGCATGGGATGGACAGGCGACACACAGGTGTTTTCGGGTACGGCATGTTATCTGGCGGATACTTATGCATTTTACAGAAAATATCTGTACGATTTGTATAAGGAACAGCTGATTGCCGGAGGGATGGTTCCGGAGGTGGTGCCGACCTTCGGTCCGTCGAAATGTTCCTGTGCATGGGGCGATGCGGCCTGTATCGTTCCGTGGAATGTCTATCTGTTCAGCGGGGATGCTGCCATATTGGAACAGCAGTTTGACAGTATGAAGGCTTGGGTGGACTATATCCGTAAGGTGGACGGAGAGCACCACGGATGGAGACATTCCTTCCATTACGGAGACTGGCTGGCGCTTGACCGGGTGGGAGCCGCGGCGGGAAATGTATACGGAGCGACCGATGAAGGCTATATTGCGGATATTTATTATGCGGCAAGCGCGGAGCTTACAGCGAAGGCAGCGGCGGTTCTCGGGCGAAAGGAAGAGGAAAAACAATATCGGGAAATCGCCGAAAAACAATGGCGTGTGGTAAAAGAAGAATATTTTACCCCGACCGGAAGATGCGCGGAAAAGACACAGACGGGTCTTCTGCTGGCTCTGAAATATCATTTGTCAGAGGACGAAGAGCTGACCAGAGAGATGTTAAAGAAACTTTTCCGAGAGAGCAGAAACAAATTGAATACCGGATTTGTGGGAACCTCTCTTTTGTGCAATGTGTTGACCGATAACGGAATGACGGATACCGCCTACCGCCTGCTTTTGAACGAGGAGTATCCGGGGTGGCTGCACGAAGTGAAACTGGGAGCCACCACAGTCTGGGAACGATGGAATTCACTGGATGAAGACGGTAAGATATCCAGTACCGGAATGAACAGTCTCAACCATTATTCTTACGGGGCGATTCTGGAATGGATGTTCCGCCATGTGGGAGGAATCCATCTTTTGGAAGAATCTCCGGGAGGAAGAAGGGTTGCAATTTGTCCGAATGTCCATTATGATTTGAGAAGGGCAGAGGCAGTGTATGATTCGGCCGTCGGACAGTATGCATGCAGCTGGGAAATTATGGAGGATAACAGGATTAGAATCAAAATTACGATTCCGTTTGGCGGAGAAGGCGAGGTGCGATTGCCGCATGCTCCGGAGATTCTGTTTGAAGATAAGACAAATCCACTATTCGCAACAGTGGTGAACGGTATTTGTTATATCACTGCAGGAAACTATGAAGTCGTATATGAGGCAACTGAGAAGTTAAAGAAAATATACAGCGTGGAGTCAAAGCTGGAAGATTTGCTGAACCATCCGCAGATACGGGCATTTTTGTCGACGATGACCGAGGTGGATATGATACCGGATGCGGTCTATGGACTGTCGTTTCGACAGGTGGCGGAGATGTTTTCCGGATCGATGGATGAAGGGCAGACAGAGATGTTGAATACAGCATTATCACAATATTAACGAGGAGAGAACAAATGAGTGAGAAGAGTAAAAAACAAAAGGTTAGTATCGTGGAAAAAATGGGCTTATTTATGGTATGTGCGGGAAATATTCCACTGATGGGATTATTGTCAGGATTCTTTATGATTTACTATACGACTGTGGTTGGTCTGGAACCGGCAGCACTGGCGACCCTGTTTTTAATATCCAAGGTGGTGGATGGAATCAGCGACCCGATTATGGGATATTTTCTGGACAAATTTCCGGTAACAAAAATGGGAAAATTTCGCCCTATGATTATTCTGGGAACAATCATCTGTGTTATAAATTATATTTTACTGTGGTTTGGCGCAGTCTGGATTCCGGTCGGAAAATATGTGATTGTGTATGTGACGTATCTTCTGCTGGGCTGGACGTTTGATATTATGGATATCTCCAAGAACAGTCTGCTCCCGGTCATGAGCGCGGATGACAGGGAGAGAAACAGTCTGTCGATTTTCAATGCGTTGGGAACAACGATAGGTGGCGCGGTACTGGCTGTGGCAGCACCGATTCTTGTGGCGGAAGGAACGTTACAGAACTATTACGTGTTAATTTTCGGTTCCATGGCCATGGTGTTGGTTTTATCTATTGCAGGGGCTCTTTGTGTAAAGGAAAGAGTAGCTTTTGAAGGAAAAAAAGAAGAAAGTTATACATTCAGGGAATTGTTACAGTTTTTGCGGTATAAACCTGTCTGGGTACTGTTTGTAATTGCACTGGTAGTCGGGGTGGGCAGTAATATAGCAGGAGGAGCCGGCGCTTATTTTTACACATATATAATGGGTGATATGACGCTTATGTCAGGGGTGTCACTTGTTTCAATGACAACTGCTCTGGTGGGAATTTTCCTTGGACCAATTCTGGCAAACCGGTTTGGAAAGAAACAGATTTTTGTAATGGCAATCGTCGTATCCATCCTGTTTTCCGCACTGCGTTTGATTGATGTGAGATCTATGCTTTTGATCTATATTAGTACAGTGGCAGGAGGTCTGGCAGGTGGATGTATAGCACCGCTGACAACCAGTATACAGGCAGATAATACTACTTACGTGCAGTATAAAACCGGAAAACGTGCAGAAGCGGCGATCGCATCGCTTACATCTTTTATTACAAAAGTGGCGCAGGGAATCGGGGGAGCGATTCCGGGGTATGTATTGGCAGCTACAGGTTTTGTTACCGGCTCGGTTGCCCAGCCGGAGAGTATCAATACAGGAATTATCCTCTGCGTACTGATACTTCCGATTATCCTGACTTCCGCAGGGGCGATTCTTTTTGGTACACAGTATACGTTGGATAAAAAAGCAGTAGAGGAAATGCACACGGCAATCGCAGCGCGCAGCAATAAGTAACATATTGAAGGAGAATGCGATGGAACTGTCAAGATTAAAAGTAAACAACCAGTATTGTCCTTGCGTGGATGAAATGCCTTATTTTTCATGGGGCATCACCAGTAAAAAGCAAAATGTGATGCAGAAGTCCTACCACATTACGGTAACAGGAGCGGAAGGTCTTGTATGGGATTCGGGTGTGGTGGAAAGTGATGCGAGCGTTTTTGTGGAGTATAAAGGCAAACCATTTCAGAGTTTCAGTGACTACCTGTGGACGGTGACAGCGACGGATAACACCGGTGATACCGCCACCGCCACATCCTCCTTTGAAACAGGTTTTATGAAAAGGGAGTGGAGTGCGCAGTGGGTAAGGTCTCCGTTTGCGATGAAAAAAGCCAGGAAAGGGAACGGCGGTCAGAATCCGGCAGAATATTTCCGCAAGGAATTTGTCGTAAGACAGGGAGTAAAGAGAGCGCGTGTTTACGCGACCTGCCATGGCGCCTATCAGCTTAGTATCAATGGAAACAGAGCGGATGACAGAGAACTGGCGCCGGAATTTACGCTCTATGAAAAGTACCTGTGTTATCAGGTGTATAACGTAACATCTCTTTTGCAAGAGGGACACAATGCCATAGGAATGTTGGTTGGTGATGGCTGGTATGACAGTAAGAACTTTAAGTCGCGTGACAGGAAATTTAAGATGGAGCACGCAGTGTTGTTTGAAACGAGAATTGAGTATGAAGACGGCACATTTGAGACAGTTCTCTCTGACGATAAGTTGAAAGTTGCCGAAAGTCCGGTTCGTTCTTCGGATTTGTTCGCGGGCGAACTCTACGATGCGCAAATGGAGCAGGAGGGATGGAATTGTGCCGGATTTGATGACGGTGGATGGCAGAATGGAATTCTCTCAGGAGCATACTATGATAATTTAGTGGTACAGTATGGTGAACCTGTGCGGCCGGTGAAAGAAGTGGAGGCGGTCGGTATGGAGGTAAGCCCAAAGGGAGAGACCATTATCGATTTCGGTCAGAATCTGGCAGGTGTACTGCGGGTAAAGGTGGATTTGCCCGCAGGAACAAAGTTGATACTAGATCACTTTGAGACCAAGGATTCTCAGGGGAATTATTTTAATAATATAGCTGGTGCTGACATGACAGGTCATACACAGACGGATGTATATATATCTAACGGGAAACCCGCAGAGTACAGACCGCATTTTACATATCATGGTTTCCGCTATGTGAGAGTGATATGTGATGCTCCGGTAAAGCCGGAAGATTTTACGGCCGTGGTGTTGTCCTCCGATAATGAGGATTTGGGAACCTTTGAGACATCTCATGCAGATATCAACCGGCTTTATGAAAATACCAGATGGTCGCAGCGGTCCAATATGATTTCGATTCCTACGGATTGTCCGCAGAGGGAGAAAGGCGGGTGGACCGGAGATATTCAGATCTATGCGAGAACTGCCATGCTCAATGAGAATACGACGCCGTTTTTGACCAGATGGTTGCGCAATATGACATGCAACCAACAGAAAAACGGTGCCATTCCCAATGTAATACCGCTTACCGGAATCTATGATTTCTTGGAAAAACTGAATCGCTTAGTTTACCACAATCATGGACCGGTGGGAGAGGCAGGATGGGGAGATGCGGCATGTATCATCCCATGGAGTATGTATGAACTGACAGGAAATACCAGAATCCTCAAAGAGCAGTATGGCACCATGAAAAGATGGTGTGATTATATTATTAATACTGCAGAAAAGTACAGAGGAAAAATGAAACTTCCCAGGGAAATAGATCGTTATCTGTGGAATACCGGACATCAGTACGGTGAATGGCTGATTCCCAGTCAGGTTGTAGATGGGATTGACCGCAGTGCGTCAAAACGCATCAATTCCTCTGTTTACTGTGCACCGATTTTTGGGTGGAATTCCTGCCGGATTATGGCCGATGCGGCAGCACTTTTGGGGAATCCGGAAGACGAGTTGTATTACCGTGACATTGCATCAAGAATGAAGGAGGCAATTCAAAAAGGGATTATCGGCGAAGACGGAATTATGCCTCTGGATTTTATGGGTGCGTATGTGCTGATTATAGCGTTTGATCTGGCACCGGAGGAAAAGAAAGAATGTGTGGCGCGGCATCTGATTCGCAAAATAGAGGAAAATGGAGATTGCCTGGACACCGGTTTCCTGACGACACCGTTTCTTCTGGACGCACTTTGTAAGATTGGGCGGACAGACAAGGCGTATCGGATTCTTTTGCAGACAAAATGTCCGTCGTGGCTCTATGAAGTAAAACAAGGCGCGACTACAATATGGGAAAACTATATTGCCTATGAACCGGACGGCTCGCCGGTTACAACAAGTTTGAATCACTATGCGTTTGGCTGTGTGGATGACTGGATGTTCCGCAAAATCAGCGGTATCGATATGGCAGCGCCTGGTTTTAAGAAAATTGTGATTAAGCCGGAGCTGACGGAGACTTTTACATGGGCGAAACGTACTTATATGAGTGAATACGGACGAATCGGTACGGAGTGGCATCTGGCTGACAAAAATTTCAGCATGAATGTGGAGATTCCCTGTAATACTACGGCTGTTGTGTACCTGCCGGATGGAAGTTCCAAGGAAGTGGGGAGCGGGAATTATGAGTTTCACTGTATCGTTTGAATAGAAAAAACGAGGGCAGAGGATGCTTTGCCCCCTAAAAACATAACATAGTTGGAGGATGTGTATGCAGCTGGAGCAATATGAAAAAGAACACATTGAAATTATGCGGAGACTGGCACCGGAATGTATGGTGTTGTTAAAAAGTAACGGTGACTTTCCACTTGCGGCACCGGAAAAGGTGGCTCTTTACGGCAGTGGCGCACGCAGGACAATTTTGGGCAAGAGATAAGGAGGAAAAGAACATATGAAAATTCTGGCAATGATAATGCTCGTGCTGCTCATTTTGACAGTCGGCTTTGTGGGGTATGTTTATAAGAAAAATGCGATGTTTCTGCCGGCACTGTTTGGCATCGGCGGTTTTCCGAATATAAAAAAGGAAGATTATTATCAGGCAGACGGAACATTCCGGAAAGCGGAAAAAGATGATAAAATGGCATTTTTTATGCAGCATCCGGTGTTTGGCGGCTATAAGCATATGTTTTTTAATGTTGAGGATAACGTGTTAAAAGCGATTGCCCCGGCAAAATATGCAGATTTTCTAAAAGCGCAGGGCAGAAGTGATCAGATGGAAAATGCACTGGAGGCTTTTAATTACCTGACCCGGCTTGTGGAAAGTGGAGAGGCGCAGTTGATTTCCGATATTAACTCGAAAGAAATGATAGAACAGAATCCATATCAGTCTCATTTGACCGGAATGTTTTACAAAGGAAAGCAAGGAAAACCGTTGGCGGTGGTCGTTCCCGGAGGTGGATTTATCAGTAATGTGACGGACTGCGAGGGATATCCCGTGGCAATGAAATTACACAAGTTGGGGTACTCCGTATTGGTAATCAGTTACCCGATTGGCAAACAGCTGGGAGAAACGGAACATGAAAAACAGGGGCAGGCAGCGGTCAGGGAGCTGGTGCAGGTAATCCGTTATCTGAAGGAGCATGAGCAGGAACTGTCTGTGGATATGGATGACTATGCGATATTCGGTTTCTCGGCAGGCGGCATGATGACTACGGCATATTCCTTCGCAAATTACGAGGACTGCTGTCACAAAGTAAAACTGCCGAGACCGAAAGTGATTTTCCCGATGTATGGTCTGGACTGGAATGTGAAAGCGCTTGAGCAGGATAAGGGACTGGCGGTATTTTCCATCGCAGGGCGCGAGGATGAATACGGATTCGGAAATGTAGAGAAGAGACTTCCGCAATTGAAATCCGTGTTGGGTGAGGACAATGTGTCTGTACGGATTTACGATAATCTCGGACATGGATTTGGTATTGGTTCCAATACCATAGTACCTCATTGGTTTGAAGAGGCAGTGGAATTCTGGGAGGCACATCGGAAATAATTCTTTCAAGAACAGGAAGAGTGAATTTTGAGAGGTCAAGTGTTTTATAAAATTATAAAACATCTGACCTTTTTAAAAGATGTTGGGGTCAAAAGCCCCCAACTATGATGCCTACGGATTGTTCCGTGCTTTGCACTCCCACAATCCTCCCAATTATTCGCAGAGTAGTCTCGGAAACTCAATAAATAATTGATATAATTCGGAGAGTATTCCAGCAAATCAGTAATACAGTGGTTTGCCATTGTTTGATCATAGTGCGGTACCTCCTTGTAATAGGTTGGGTGTGAATACTTCTTA
Organism: Schaedlerella sp.; assembly: GCA_052272205.1. GTDB lineage: Bacteria > Bacillota > Clostridia > Lachnospirales > Lachnospiraceae > Schaedlerella. The sequence continues at coordinate 26,692 of DAVZKO010000030.1, forward strand.
ATTACAAGGGCGCATTTGGAGACCTGCTTTTCAGGTCACCAAATGCGCCGCACAATTCACGAGAAATGTCAATAGTTTTTTGAAAATTTGCTGAAAAAATTTAAAATCCCTCTCTGAAAATGGGAGGAAACGAAAAAAGTAACAAGTACAAAAAGAGCGGAGATTCGGGCTTTATGGAGTTTCCGAGACCGTTCTGAAATAGATAAGGAGGAAAAAACATGGGTAAGTACAAAGGGCTGTTCTGGCCGGCAATCTTAGGCGTCAAGCATATGCCGAAGGTAAAGGAATCGGAGTTTTACAATGACGCGGGAGGGTTCCGCAGGGCTACGATCAATGACAAGATTGCGTTCTTCCTGCAGCATCCCGTATGGGAGGGCAGGCCGGAGCTTTTTATGAAGACCGGGTCGCCAAAGGAAATATATGCCATGTCAGGCATGAGCGTCCATGGTTTGTGCAATCTTATCGGGCAGCCCGCACAGGCGCAGAGCATCGTGGATGGTTTCAACTATGTCGTGGAGCAGAAAGGGCTGAAAAAGGTGCATTTCATCAGCGGGCTTTATGCGGAGGATGAGGTAAGGCGTGATCCCGACAAGGGAAAGGTACAGGGGATCCTGTTCCAGGGGGAGCCAGGGAAGCCCGTGGCTGTGCTGATTGCGGGCGGCGGGTTTGACGGCGTAGCCTCTTATTTGGAGAGCATCCCGGCAGCCATGGAGCTGCACAGGAGGGGATACAGTGCGTTTGTGCTGGTCTACCGTGTGAATGTGGAGCTGCATGAAACCGAACCGCAGGCCAAGGGCGGGGAGGCATCCAAGGATGTGCTGCCGGCGGTAAGGTATCTGATAGGGCATCAGGCAGAGTACGGCTATACGATGGACGGCTTTGGTATGTTCGGGTTCTCCGCTGGAGGCCTGATGACGACAGCCTACGCATTTTCTGATTATAAGGACTGCTGCCATAAACATAATCTGCCAAGGCCCGCCGCCATCTTCCCCATCTATGGCCTGCACTGGGAGCTTAAGGTTCACGAGGAGGACAAGGGGCTTGCTATATTTTCCAGGGTCGGGCGGGATGACCCTACCGGTTTTGCGGCCGTGGAGAAGATCATCCCGGACATCAGGAAAGCGCTGGGGCAGGAAAATGTCGATATCGTCATGTATGATAAGCTGGGTCATGGCTTTGGCCTGGGGATAGATACTGCGGCAGATGGCTGGCTGCGGGATGCAGTCGCATTCTGGGAGGAGCATCGGAAATGTTGATTTGCTCTTCACGGATTTCAACTATTGTTTGTGCCGCGGTGCGGCATGTCCGAAAGCGTGGGAGAACAGGAGAAATGACAGTATGGGACAGGTAAAAAACAATGATTCTTTTTTGGGCAAGGCTGAAAAATTAAAGCCTGTGCTGAAGCACAGGATGCTCCGGCCGGTGGGCGTTGTGTCCTTTGAGCGGAAAAAGGCGGACAGCGGGGCGGATGAGATGATCTGCAGCGGTACAAGGCCGATACAGGAACTGCCGCATCAGGTCCTGGGGAAAGGGCAGAAGCTGGTGCTGGATTTCGGAGACCATCAGGTGGGCTATGTAAGCTTTACGATTGATGCCAGGGGAAGCCATTTTGACGCGCCGGCCTATATCCGGCTGAAATTCGCGGAGCGTCCCTCTGAGCTGTTTGACAGGATGGAGGACTGCGAGAGCTGGATCAGCAAGTCCTGGATTCAGGAGGAATTTCTCCATATAGATGTGATGCCGCAGAAGATATCCCTGCCGAGACGCTATGCTTTCCGCTATCTGCAGGCGGAGGTCATAGACACTTCCAGTAAATATGGGATTGTCATAGACGGGGTTTCCGTGGACGCGGTGTCCGCTGTGGATATGGCGGATATCCAGCTTTTGGATTCCGGTGATATGCTGCTTGACAGGATAGACAGGGTGGGCGCAAAGACCCTGATGGACTGCATGCAGTCTGTCTTTGAGGTCGGT
>DAVZKO010000031.1:0-28387 GCA_052272205.1 Schaedlerella sp.
CTGATGGTAGAAATAATTTTTTATTTTTTTAATTGTCTACTTGACGGGAAGCAGTGCATATAGACGGCAGTTTTTTTGTTCCTCTTTTTTCGAGAATGCTTTACAAACGAGGTTCCATATTTTAGAATAGGGAACATGAATGTTTACTGCTTTCGGTGAATTGGTAAACAATTAACAGAACCGTTTACTCTTCACAGAATATTTTATAAAGGATAAACATACATGTGCCGGATAAGGCAAATAAATAATGGAGGCAGAGCTTTATGGAGATGATACAGGCAGAGGAGCTTGTTTACGAATATGAAAAACGCGACGATGAGGGGAATGTAATCGGAACGCATCGTGCAGTTGATGGCGTGGATATGGATGTCAGACCGGGACAGTTTGTGGCAATACTTGGTCATAACGGTTCAGGGAAGTCGACGCTCGCCAAACATATGAATGCAATTCTTGTTCCAAGCGGAGGAACCATGTGGGTGAACGGGCGAGACACCAAAGACCCGAATGAATTGATGAATGTCCGTCAGTCCGCAGGAATGGTATTTCAGAATCCGGATAACCAGATTATCGGAACAGTGGTAGAAGAAGATGTTGGATTTGGTCCTGAGAACTTAGGAATCCCTACCGATGAGATCTGGAAACGTGTGGAGGATAGTTTGAAAGCGGTTGGGATGTTGGAATACCGCAAGAACTCTCCGAATAAGTTGTCCGGCGGACAGAAACAGCGTGTGGCAATTGCAGGGGTCATTGCAATGGAGCCGCAGTGTATTGTCTTGGATGAACCGACAGCGATGTTGGATCCGAATGGACGAAAAGAAGTTATTCGTACGGTTCAGGAACTGCGTAAGAGAAAAAATGTAACCGTCATTCTGATCACACATTATATGGAAGAAGTAGTCGATGCAGACTGGGTTTATGTAATGGATAGCGGACATGTTGTGATGCGTGGAACACCGAGACAGATTTTCAGTCAGGTGGACGAACTGAAGAAATATCGTCTGGATGTGCCGCAGGTTACCATGCTTGCGGATGAGTTGCGTAAGCGTGGGATGGATATACCAAAAGGAATCTTACATCGTGAAGAACTGATTGAACATATTATGAAAGCACAGAAAAAAGACGCATAGAAATGGAGAAACCAATGTCAATAAAACTGGAACATATTAATTATATTTACAATCCGGGTGACGCATATGAGAAACATGCGTTAAAGGATATCAATCTGGAAATTCCGCAGGGACAGTTTGTCGGAATTATCGGACATACCGGTTCAGGTAAATCCACGTTGATTCAACATTTGAACGGACTGATCAAAGCGACTTCCGGGGCGTTATATTATGAAGGAAAAAATATTTACGAAGCCGGCTATAATATGCGCGAACTGAGAACGCAAGTGGGGTTGGTATTCCAATATCCTGAGCATCAGTTATTTGAGGTAGATGTGCTGACAGATGTCTGCTTTGGACCTAAGAACCAAGGATTATCCGAAGAAGAATGTATGCAACGCGCGAAAGAAGCACTCGAACTGGTTCAATTCCCGGAAAAATATTATCGTCAGTCACCGTTTGAATTGTCCGGTGGACAGAAACGTCGTGTGGCAATTGCAGGTGTGCTGGCTATGAAACCGAAGGTCTTGGTATTAGATGAGCCAACAGCAGGACTTGACCCGAAAGGACGTGACGATATATTAGACCAGATAGCAAGACTGCATAGAGAAACAGGGATGACTGTCATTTTAGTATCTCACAGTATGGAGGACATCGCGCGATATGTAGACCGTATTGTTGTAATGAATCATGGTGAGAAGATGTTTGATGGCAAACCGAAAGAGGTATTTGCACATTATAAAGAACTGGAAGAGGTTGGACTGGCTGCACCTCAAGTGACGTACATTATGCATGATTTGAAAGAGCAGGGGTTGAATGTACGGACAGACGCGACAACGATAGAAGAAGCAGCAGATGAGATAATGAGGTGTTACCATGATTAGAGATATTACAATCGGGCAGTACTACCCGGCACAGAGTGCGATTCACCGGTTAGATCCGAGAGTGAAGATTATCTGCACATTATTGTTTTTGATTTCTCTGTTCGTGCAGAATAGTTTGTTGGGATATGCAGTGGCAACGGTATTCTTAATTGTTGTGATCAAAGCAAGTAAAGTACCATTGAAATTTATGGTCAAAGGATTAAAAGCAATCGTGATTCTGTTATTATTTACGGTGGCAATGAATTTGTTTTTGACAAGAGGCGGCGAGACACTGGTACATTTTTGGATCTTTACGATTACGGAACAGGGACTTCGCGTATCCGTATTTATGGCAGTGCGATTGATCTATCTGATCGTCGGTTCTTCGCTTATGACATTGACAACAACACCGAATGCGTTGACGGACGGAATTGAAAGTGTGTTAAAACCGCTTAAAAAGGTAAATGTTCCGGTACATGAGATCGCGATGATGATGTCGATTGCTCTGCGTTTTATTCCAATCCTTCTGGAAGAGACGGACAAGATTATGAAGGCACAGATTGCAAGAGGCGCAGATTTGGAAAGCGGAAATATCATTCAAAAGACAAAAGCAATGGTTCCGATTTTGGTTCCGCTGTTTGTTTCGGCATTTCGACGTGCCAATGATCTTGCAATGGCAATGGAATCTAGATGTTATTGCGGAGGCGAGGGCAGAACGAAGATGAAACCATTGGTTTACAAGAAACAAGATTATATGGCCTATACATTTGTGATCTTGTACTTGGTTATCGTAATTGTAGTAGGACATTTCATTCCGTTTAAATTATGGATCTTTTAAAAATGGAGTATAGATAGTGAGAAGAATAAAATTAACGGTTGCCTATGACGGTACGAATTATTGCGGGTGGCAGGTACAGCCAAATGGGATTACCATTGAAGAAGTAGTGAATAAAAGACTGTCCAAATTAACAGGAGAGAATATCGTGATCATCGGTGCAAGCCGGACCGATTCCGGGGTGCATGCGATGGGGAACGTAGCCGTATTCGATACCGAATCACGGATTCCGCCGGAGCGATTCTCCTATGCATTGAATCAGAAACTTCCGGATGATATCGTGATTGTAAAATCAGAGGAAGTGCCGTTAGACTGGCATCCGAGATATCAGAATCATATTGTAAAGACATATGAATACCATATCTTAAATGCAGAAGTTCCAGACCCGACCAAGCGGCATAATACCTATTTTGTCTCATATAAGCTGGACGTGGAGAAGATGCGTAATGCAGCAGAATATTTGCTTGGAGAACATGATTTTGCAAGTTTCTGCAATATTAAGACGAATGTAGAAGACACGGTCAGAACAATCTATCAATTAGAAGTTCTGGAATCGGAATGTGCATATGCAAGAAGCGGACATGTTTCAGGACGTGAGCTGACGATTCGGGTTCAGGGAAATGGATTCTTGTATAACATGGTTCGAATCATTGTTGGAACGCTTCTTCGCGTAGGAAGAGGATTTTATACACCGGAACAGGTCAAAGAGATTCTGGAGGCAAAAGACAGGCAGGCAGCAGGTGTGACAGCACCGCCACAAGGGTTGATGCTGATGAAAATTGAATATGAAAAGTAGGACAGAGGGGTTGACAATTCCCATCTGTTTACGTTACTATAAGCAACAGAGATGATAAAGGCATAGAAGAGAACAAGTAATAGCGATGAGTGAAAACAGAAAGCTGCCGGCTGATGAGAGGCGCATGATACGATTGGCTATGAATACATCTCGGAGCTGCGCACCGAACGGATGACAAGTAGGCTGCGACGGACTGGCAGACGTTAACATGCTAAGGCAATGATAGTTGCTGTTGAGGCAGCAGATGAGAGTCTGTTGTGAATAAAGGTGGTACCACGGGAATAATACTCGTCCTTACAAGTTTGTAGGGGCGATTTTTTTGTTGTGAACACTTAGCGAGGTTTTTACGAGCTTAGTGAGAACGCACACCTCGACACTTAGCGAGGTATTATCGAGCTTAGTGACGATGGTGTTACCTTGCTGTGAACACTTAGCGAGGTTTTTACGAGCTTAGTGAGAACGCACACCTCGACACTTAGCGAGGTATTATCGAGCTTAGTGACGATGGTGTTACCTTATAAATAACACAGAAACACAATTGCAAAAATATAAATCAAGAAAAGGAGAACAAAAACATGACACTTTACGAAGAATTAAAAGCACGTGGCCTGATCGCACAGGTTACAGACGAAGAACTGATTGCAGATTTGATCAACAACGGAAAGGCTACATTCTACATCGGATTTGATCCGACAGCAGACAGCTTGCACGTAGGACATTTCATGGCACTGTGCCTGATGAAACGTCTGCAGATGGCAGGAAACAAACCAATCGCATTGATCGGTGGCGGTACAGCTATGATCGGTGATCCATCCGGAAGATCTGATATGCGTCAGATGATGACACCGGAGCAGATCCAGCACAACTGTGACTGTTTCAAAGAGCAGATGAGCAGATTCATTGATTTCTCAGATGGAAAAGCATTGATGGTAAACAACGCTGACTGGCTGATGAATCTGAATTACATCGAAGTACTTCGTGAAGTAGGGGCACACTTCAGTGTAAACCGTATGCTTTCACATGAGTGCTACAAACAGCGTATGGAAAGAGGACTTACATTCCTTGAGTTCAACTACATGATCATGCAGAGCTACGACTTCTATGAGTTATTCCAGAACTATGGATGTAACCTGCAGTTCGGTGGAGACGATCAGTGGGCTAACATGCTTGGTGGCACAGAGCTGATTCGTCGTAAACTTGGTAAAGATGCAAGTGCCATGACAATCACATTGCTTCTGAACTCAGAAGGTAAGAAGATGGGTAAAACTCAGTCCGGTGCTGTTTGGCTTGATCCAAACAAGACATCTCCATTCGACTTCTATCAGTATTGGAGAAATGTAGCGGATGCTGATGTACTCAAATGTATCCGTATGCTGACATTCCTTCCATTGGAGCAGATTGACGAGATGGATTCATGGGAAGGAAGCCAGTTGAACAAAGCAAAAGAAATTCTTGCATTTGAATTGACAAAACTGGTTCACGGCGAAGAAGAAGCAGTTCGTGCACAGGAAAGTGCCCGTGCATTGTTCAGTCAGGGAAATGCAGCTAATATGCCGACAGCAGAGCTGGCAGAGGAAGATTTTGCAGATGGTTCTATCGACATCCTCACACTGCTTGCCAAGAGTGGTCTGGTAACTTCCAAATCCGAAGCAAGACGTGCTGTACAGCAGGGTGGAGTTGCAGTAGATGGTGAGAAAGTAACAGATATCTACGTAACAATCGAGAAAGATAAGTTTGCAGGAGAAGGAATCGTTCTGAAAAAAGGTAAGAAGAACTTCCGTAAAGTTGTTGTGAAATAAATTGTGGAAAATAATTTGAAAATGTGAATAAGAATCATTATTTACAGAAGTATTGTGAATAACAATTAAAAAAGTATCTCCTAATATCGAAAAGATGTTTGGAGATACTTTTTGTGTATAATAGAAACTTTCTTGTTTTAGTTCATCTTCAAATACTGAATACTATAAGCCGGCATGTTCAGTGATCCCTGCAGATTGCCTGTCTCACCTGTGATCAATTCGGTATAATCGCCATTCAACTCTCCGTTTCCGGCGGCGTAATCATAATCTCCGGCGTTGATCGCAACAAGAACCCGTTCACTGTCACTGCGGCGCTCAAAGACAAGCTGATGATTGGTAAGGACAACGTTGCGGTATCCACCGTTACAAAGTGCATCGCTTTCCCGGCGGATTGCGATGAGTTTTTCTACAAGCTCAGTCAGTTCGTTTGGTTTCGGAGCATCGAAACACGGACGAAGTGCATAGTCATTATCCGGTGCTTTCACTCCTTCCTCACCCCATTCACTCCCATAATAAACACAAGGAATTCCAGGCATACCGAACAGAATACCATAAGTCAGAGGCAGATGATTCTTGTTGGTGAGAATACTGGCAATGCGGGTGACATCGTGATTGTCAACAAAGTTCATCAGATGTTTGCCACGGTAAATGCACCACTGCTCCGGTCCATACTGACGGTTCAGGGAATGGGCAATCTCAAACATATTCATGCTGTTAAAGCTGGAATGAATTCCTTTATAACATTCATAATTTGTACAGCTATGAAGCATATCGTCATTGACAATAATATTATAATCGCCGAACAGAACCTCGCCGATCAGAGCAAAGCCCGGTTTTAATTCTTCACAGAAATGGCGGAGACGACGCATGAAATTATGATCCAGACTATAAGCAACATCCAGACGAAGTCCGTCGATGTCGAATTCTTCGATCCAGAAGCGAACACAGTCTAACAAATAGTCTACGACAGCAGGATTCTGTAGGTTTAATTTAACCAGCTCAAAATGTCCTTCCCAGCCCTCGTACCAGAATCCATCGTCGTAGCAACTGTTTCCGTCAAAGCTGATATGGAACCAGTCTTTATAAGGGGAATCCCATTTCTTCTCCTGTACATCCTGAAATGCCCAGAAACCGCGGCCGACATGGTTAAATACGCCATCCAGCATAATCTTTACATGATGTTCGTGAAGCGACTGACATACCTCTTTGAAATCATCATTCGTTCCGAGACGACAGTCAATCTTTTTAAAGTCACGAGTATCGTAACCATGGTTGTCGGATTCAAAAATCGGATTTAAAATAATAGAACCGATGCCTAATGTCTCAAGGTACTCGCTCCACTCGGCAATCTTCTTAATTCTCGGAACAGTCACCCCGTCATTATGCACCGGCGCACCGCAAAATCCAATCGGATATATTTGATAAAAAGTTTCGTTATAAGCCCACATTAAAAAACACCTACTTCCTGTTGTTGAAAATCTAGTAAAAATCCTTTTTATTATAACATAAATTAGTGAAAAGTGATAAAAAATATAGAAAAAACTCAAAAACAACGATTTGGGAAATCTTTTCGGATTTATTGAAGTAATGGAGAAAACACATTTTGGAAGAAGCACTGCCGGGAGCATGGCTTATGCTTGACATTTCCGGATAGAAAGGGCAAAATAAAGTGCATGTAAATATAAAAATATGTAGAAACAGATAAGTGAAATGGAAGATAGAAAGGTGAGAAAAATATGAATTTTGGAAACATTGGAAATATGATGAAATTACAGTCGGCATTGAAAACGTTTAATGCGAATCATCCGAGAGTAATGCCGTTTTTTAGAGCAGTCGGGGCAGAAGGGGTTCGAGAAGGGATGGTCATTGAGATGACAGTCCGCACTCCGGAAGGCAAGAGCATGACAAGTAATATCAAAGTACAGCAGTCCGACTTGGAGTTGATTGAGACTTTGAAAACACTGAATATGAATGAGTAAGGAAGAGCGGCATGAAACGAAATGTAGAGCTGAGTGAGATATCAGACGGACGATTGTATACGGCAAATGATATGGTAAAGGCGGATTGTTTTGATTGTCAGGGTTGTTCGGCATGTTGTCATGGAATGGGAAGCTCCATTGTGTTAGACCCGATGGATATCTGGCGACTGCAAAGAGGAACCGGACTTGGATTTGCCGAGTTGATGGAGAGATATATTGAACTCAATATAGTGGATGGTATGATTCTTCCGAATTTAAAGCTGGCAGGAAAGACGGAAAGCTGTGCCTTTTTAGATAAAGACGGACGTTGCAGTGTGCATGAGTCTCGGCCGGGGATTTGTCGATTATTTCCGCTGGGGAGATATTATGAAGAGAATGGATTCCGGTATTTCTTACAGATTCATGAATGTAAAAAAGAAAACCGCGGGAAAGTAAAGATTAAAAAGTGGCTTGGAATCCCGAATCTGTCTGCGTATGAACAATACATAACAGACTGGCATCACTTTTTGCTGGATTGCGAAGCGGGAATTCAGACACTGGACGAAGAAAATACAAGAATTTTGAATTTATATGTGTTGAAAACATTTTTCCAGACAGTCTATAAAACCGAACAGTTTTACGAGGAATTCTACGAGCGGTTGACACAGGTGAGAAACACACTTGGAATCTGAGGAAAAACCGCTTATAAAGCTGATGACTTCTGCGAGAATGATGCGCAGAAAGTGTCAGCTTTTTCTGCGTTATAAAGCATGTGACAAAAAGGTCAGACGGACCATTTTTAGTCTTAAGGAGGGGTTATATGTTACTGAGTGTTGCGCTGATTTTGATTGTGGGGATGTCCATGGGATGGATATGCCAGAAGGTAAAGCTGCCGAGTTTGATCGGCATGCTGTTGACCGGAATTGTGTTGGGACCATATGTCTTGAATCTGTTGGATGAAAATATCTTGAATATTTCTGCAGAATTGAGAAAAATGGCGTTGATCATCATTTTAATGAGAGCCGGTCTTGGATTAGACTTGGGAAGTCTTAAGAGAATCGGACGACCTGCGGTGCTGATGTGTTTTCTACCTGCAAGTTTTGAACTTATAGGAATTCTGATTTTAGCACCGAAGTTATTAGGACTTTCTGTATTGGAAGCTGCCGTGTTAGGTGCGGTACTTGCCGCGGTTTCACCGGCTGTTGTTGTGCCGAGGATGGTTAAATTGATGGATGAGGGATATGGAACAAAGCAGGGAATCCCTCAGTTGATTCTTGCGGGTGCTTCGGTGGATGATGTTTATGTAATTGTGCTATTTTCCACATTTACAGGGATGATGCAGGGAAAAGGAGCATCGGTAATCAGTTTTATAAATATTCCGGTGTCCATTTTATTAGGAATTGGGATTGGGATTCTGTTTGGATATCTGTTATCGAAATATTTCGAAAAAGTACATATCAGAGATACAACAAAAGTACTTATTATACTGAGTATTTCGTTTCTACTGGTAGTACTGGAAGATAATCTGACGACTGCAATTACATTTTCAGCATTGATTGCAGTTATGTTTATCGGTGTCGGATTGCAAAGATATCGTGAACCGGTGGCAAAACGATTATCTGCAAAATATGGAAAGCTTTGGGTGGCAGCAGAGGTGTTCTTGTTCGTATTGGTTGGTGCTACAGTAAACATTGGATATCTTTCTCATGTCGGTATTCCGGCATTGCTCGTGATTGTTGGGGCATTGATGTTTCGGATGGCTGGAGTATTTACCTGTCTGCTTGGAACAAATCTGAATGGCAAAGAAAAACTCTTTACCATGATGGCGTACACGCCAAAAGCAACTGTACAGGCAGCTATCGGCGGAATTCCGCTTGCACTTGGATTTGCGTGTGGAGATATTGTCCTGACAGTTGCGGTGTTGGCGATTGTCCTGACAGCGCCGGTTGGTGCATTTTTGATTGATACAACGTATAGAAAATTTTTAAAGCAATAAGACGATGTGTCGTTTGGGACAGGTGTTGTGAACAGTAATACGATAAGAGCGAATGGAGAAAATTATTCGGAAGCTTTATAGTAAGAAAGTTGGAATTGTGATATACTTACAGGCAAAGTGTTTCATCAATTTCGGCTTTTTTCTATTATAAAAAATATGAAATATAGAAAGCAAGCAGTGATGTGTGATGAAAGTAGTATGGGAGATGGCGATTTGAACATAAAAATATACCAACTGGATGTCACACAGTTTGAAGACCAACAATCTTTCCAAAAGCATTATGCAATGCTTTCGAAAGAACGCCGGGCCAAGATTGATGCCTACCGGATAGACAGTGCGAAGCGGTTGTCACTCGGAGCCGGAGTATTGTTAGATAAAGGACTTCGGGAATATAGACTTCGAGAACGGGATGTGCGAGTAGGAAAAGGGGAGAATGGGAAACCTTATCTGGAAGATTATCCGGATATTTATTTTAATTTATCTCATTCTGGAAATATGGTTTTGGCGACATTTGCGGATACAGAAGTCGGATGTGATGTCGAAGAAATTGATAAAATGCTGGAAAAGTTAGCAAAACGCTTCTTTTGTCCATCAGAGTATGAATATCTTTTACAACAGAAGGAAGAGAAGCAATGCGAAGAATTCTATCGTTTGTGGACTTTAAAAGAAAGTTTTATGAAGGTGACAGGACTTGGAATGAAACTTCCGCTTGATTCGTTCTGTTTTCAACTGGGAGATAAAGTTACAGTTCAGCAACAGGTGGATACAAGGCAATATGAATTTCAGGAACTGGACCTGGCAGATAAAACAGGAAAAAAATATAAAGCAGCAATTTGTGTGTGCGTAAAGAAATGAAGTGTGGAAAATGAGACAGCTTAAGTGGAAAGCAAGAAAAATAATCAGTATAGCAATGATGGCGATGTTGTTGGGAGGAATGGCGGTAACTCCGGTGCTGGCAGAAGGAGAAGATACAGAAAATGTAGCGCAAAGTGATGAGAGTATGGATGCCGAAGACGAGGCGGATGATGGTATTTTAGAATATGTTGCATTGGGAGATAGTATTCCGAATGGATATTGTGCAGATTCGGAAGAGGAGATCGTGAGTTATCCGGAATTGATTGCCAATGATCTGCAGGAGATTGCAGGAGAAGAAGTAGAGTTGGCTCATGATACGAAGAATGGACTGACTACAACCAAATTGAATTCGGTTGTTCTTCAGAGAGAGGATGTACAGGAGGCGTTGGAAAAGGCGGATGTCGTGACGGTGACGATCGGAGCCAATGATCTGATGAATCAGTTTAAAAAAGTATCCAGAGAGATTCTGAACAACAATACTCATTTTTTGACGGCGAATCAGGCTGTGGAGGCACTCGAGAGCGGAATCAAGGAGAATCCGCTGCTTCTTGTGAAAGTTGTAAGTGCGATCAGCAATTGGGATTATACATCCTTTGAAGAACAGTGGGAGCTGGCAATGGAAAATATCGATTCCATGAGACCAGAGGAAAGTACCCTTACGGTTACGACGATTTACAATCCGACAGAGAGTATGGAACTTCCGGGAACTCTCAATGCAATTGTCGAGGGACTCATTTCTAAAATGAACGATATTATTGTATCTTATGAAGATGATTACGATTATCAGGTTGTGGAATTGATGGATTCCGGTATCGGAGAAAAGGTACAGTCGGATGGATTACACCCGAATCAAGAAGGGCAGCAGTTAATCTGTGATTTGATGGAAGAGACGATAGAATCCGAACCGTTTGACACGATTCGTGAATACAGAGAAGAACAAGAACGGGAAAAACAAGAAGCCTTGGAAGCAGAAAAACGTCAGAAAGAGCAGGAAGAAGCCGAGAAGAAAGCACAGGAACAGGCGAAGGAGCGGAAGAAAACGATTGTCAGTTGTGTGTCACTTGCCATTGCGGTAGGACTTATGGCATTGCTGCGTAAAAAAACTGAGAATGAGACGAAGACAGAAGAGCAGAGTCGGACGAAGAATAAGAAGTAAACGGATAATCGGGAACAGAAGATAAGAGAATTTTAAAGAGAATAAGAAAAGGACTGGATATAGAGATGAGAAAAAAAGAATTGGCGGCAGAAGTGATCGAGCGGCTGAAGAAAGAATATCCGGATGCGGGATGTACATTGGATTTTGATGATGCCTGGAAATTGCTGGTCAGTGTGCGTCTGGCAGCACAGTGTACGGATGCAAGGGTAAATGTTGTTGTAGAGGGATTGTTTGAGAAGTATCCAACGGTAGATGCGTTGGCGGAAGCAGATGTGGCAGATATCGAAGCGATTGTCCGTCCATGTGGACTTGGAAAGAGTAAGGCAAGAGATATCAGTGCATGTATGAAGATGATAAAAGAGGAATATGGTGGAAAAGTTCCGGATAATTTTGACGATTTATTGAAACTTCCGGGAGTTGGAAGAAAAAGTGCCAATCTGATCATGGGGGATGTGTATGGGAAACCGGCAATTGTGACAGATACGCATTGTATTCGCTTGTCCAATCGTATCGGACTGGTGGATGGAATCAAGGAGCCGAAGAAAGTAGAGATGGCGCTTTGGAAGATCATTCCGCCGGAAGAGGGGAGTGACCTTTGTCACAGATTAGTATGGCATGGAAGAGAAGTCTGTACAGCGAGAACAAAACCATATTGTGATAAATGTTGTCTGGAGGATATCTGCAAGAAGAATGGTGTTTAAAAGAAGTGTCATGTGACAAGCACGTGAATTTGGTAAGCAATATGAAATTGAGAGGAATCGATAGGAATAAATGAAAGTGGTAAATGAAAAAGATATTGAGAGGAATCGAAAGAAAAGATGAAAGCGGTAAATGAAAAAGATATTGAGATAACACGGGAATTATTTGATTTTATAGAGAAAAGCCCGACAGCATTTCATGCAGTGGAAGAGACGAAAAAGAGATTGGAAAATGACGGCTATCGGCAGTTATTAGAAGGTGAGAAATGGGAGATTCAGGCCGGAGGCAAGTATTATGTCATTCGAAATGGTTCGGCAGTGATTGCATTTCGCATTCCGAATACAGAACCGGTTGGATTCCAGATTATGGCGAGTCATAGCGACTCTCCGACATTCCGTATCAAAGAGAATCCGGAGATGAAGGTAGAGCAGGCATATGTGAAACTCAATGTAGAAAAATATGGCGGAATGTTGTGTGCGCCTTGGTTTGACAGACCGTTGTCCGTTGCAGGGCGCGTGATTGTCAAAGAAGAAAATAAAATTGTAAGTAAATTGGTTTGCGTAGACAGAGATTTGTTGATGATCCCGAACCTTGCAATTCATATGAATCGTGAAGTGAATACAGGATATCAGTATAATGTACAGAAAGATATGTTGCCACTGTTTTCAATGTCAGAAGAAGAGGGGGGATTTGAGAGATTGATTGCAGATGAAGCGCAGGTTGAGAAAGAGCAGATGATCGGCAATGATTTGTATTTATATAATCGCCAGAAAGGTTGCATCTGGGGCGCAAATCAGGAGTTTTTATCGATTGGACGACTGGATGATTTACAGTGCGCGTTTGCTTCACTTCAGGGATTTTTGCAGGCAGAGACGAGAAATGTAATCCCGGTTCATTGTGTTTATGACAACGAAGAGGTGGGAAGTGGAACAAAGCAGGGCGCGGCATCGACATTTTTGTATGATACGTTGTATCGAATCAATGAAAGTATCGGTGGCAGCGACAGTGATTATCACAGAATGCTTGCTTCCAGCTTTATGATATCGGCGGATAATGCACATGCGGTGCATCCAAATCATGCAGACAAGGCATGTCCGACAAACAAACCGCTTTTAAATGAAGGCATTGTAATTAAGATTAGTGCAAATCAAAAATATACAACAGACGGAATGGCATTTGCATTGTTTAAAGAAATCTGTGATAAGGCAAATGTTCCGACTCAGGTATTTCATAATCGTTCGGATATATTGGGAGGTTCTACGCTCGGCAATATTTCCGGCAATCAGGTGGCGGTGAATTGTGTGGATATCGGCCTGCCACAACTGGCAATGCATTCTCCTTACGAGACTGCAGGAATTAAAGATACCGGTTATCTTGTACAGGCCGCGAAAACATTTTTTGAGACAGCGTGTGTAGAAACAGGATATGGCGTATATGAATTGAAATAAACGGATAAGGTTTTGAAAATAAGAATCGAAGTTTCGAAACAGAAGATAAGGAGACAGACTAGTAAGAAATGTTATATACAAGACCGGATTATTATAAGGAATTTGAATGTACCGCGAAGGAGTGCGAGGATACATGCTGTGCTGGATGGCAGATTGTCATTGATTCTGCGTCGATGAAACGTTACCGGCAGGAAAAAAGTACATATAAGAAAAAATTACGTCGTTCCATCAACTGGCTTCAAAAAACATTTAAGCAGGATGGGGAAAAGAGATGTGCTTTTTTGACAGATGAGAATTTGTGTGATATGTATCTGAATCTTGGTGGGAAAAGTTTGTGCAGAACGTGTCGGCAATATCCGAGACATATGGAAGAGTTTGAAAATGTAAGAGAAGCTTCACTTTCGATTTCTTGTCCGGAAGTAGCGAAGATGCTGTTGTCCCGCGAGAAAAAAGTAACATTTCAGTATCGTGAGACGGAAGAAGAGGAAGAATGGGATGATTTTTCACCATTTCTATATTCTCAACTTGTGGATGCAAGAGACTTGATGATTGAATTCTTGCAGAACAGGAATCTGCCGATGGCGAATCGTATCGTACTTTGTCTTGCAATGGCATATGATATGCAGAACCGAGTTGATGCGGATGAATTATTTGGATGCGGAGATGTAATGGAAAATTATCGGAAGCAGACATATTTTTCAGCGGCAGGACGCAAAGTGGATCATTATCGAGTAAATGCAGAGAAGCAATATCAATTTGCAAAAAAGATGATAGACAATTTGTATCGTCTGGAATTGTTGAAAGAAGATTGGGGGATGTTGCTTCAGGAGGCGGAAGCACGTTTGTTTTCAAAAGGACAGGAATCTTATGGAAGTCTGATGGATGAATTTGCACAGTGGATTCAAACAGAGTACGAGCAAGACTGGTCAATTCAGTGTGAGCAGTTGATGGTCTACTTTATCTATACTTATTTTTGTGGAGCTGTTTATGATGAACGTATTTTTGTAAATGCAGAGATGGCGGTGGCAGCAGTGAGTGTAATCTGGAATTTGATGGCAGCAACCTGGTTGAAGAACGAAAAACAATTGGATTTGGAAGATGTAAGCAGTATCGCTTATCGCTATTCAAGAGAGTTAGAACATTCTGATGAGAATTTGAAACGATACTGGAATATGTTGGGCGAAGAGAAAGCGTTGTTTCGGTAGAAAGGTATAGAAAAGATATAGAAAACTTTGCTGTAAAACTTTGCAAAAAAACATATTGACAAGAACTTGCTTACGTAATATAATAGTACAGCATGAAAAAAGGAGAAACAGCATACACCAAAGCCCCGGAGTAGGCTGATTTCATATAAAAAAAGTAAAAAACGATGTTATATGATGATTATTAGTAGGAGGAATACCCATGAAAACTTATATGGCTAACCCAGACAAGATTGAAAGAAAATGGTATGTGGTTGATGCTGAAGGACAGACATTAGGTCGTATGGCTTCAGAAATCGCAAAAGTGTTAAGAGGTAAAAACAAACCTGAGTACACACCACACATTGATACAGGTGATTATGTAGTAGTTATTAACGCAGAGAAAGTAAGCGTTTCTGGAAAGAAACTTCAGCAGAAAGTTTACTACAATCACTCTGATTATGTAGGAGGAATGAAAGAGACTACATTAGCAGAGATGATGGCTAAGAAACCTGAAAAAGTTATCGAACTCGCTGTTAAAGGAATGCTTCCAAAAGGACCTATGGGAAGAGACATGATTAAGAAACTTCACGTATATGCTGGACCAGAGCACAAACAGCAGGCTCAGAAACCAGAAGTATTGACATTTTAATGAGAGGTTGAAAGGAGGACATTACAGTGGCTAATACAAAATATTATGGAACAGGAAGAAGAAAAAAATCTATCGCAAGAGTTTACCTTGTACCTGGAACAGGAAAAATTACAATTAATAAAAGAGATATCGACGAGTATTTAGGACTGGAGACACTGAAAGTAGTTGTTCGTCAGCCACTCGTTGCTACAGGAACAATCGATAAATTTGACGTAATCGTTAACGTTCATGGTGGTGGATACACAGGACAGGCTGGAGCTATCCGTCATGGTATCTCTAGAGCACTTCTTGAGGCTGATGCTGAGTACAGACCAGTTCTTAAGAAAGCTGGATACTTAACACGTGACCCACGTATGAAAGAACGTAAGAAATACGGTCTCAAAGCAGCTCGTAGAGCACCACAGTTCTCTAAACGATAATTTTTCTATCAAGAGAACTTACAAAAGAGAAGACAACGAACCCCGAAAAATCAAGGTTTTTCGGGGTTTTCTTTATATTCTTACATAAAAAGATTTTCTGTGAAATTCTACAAAATTCTGTGCATAGCCAACACACAGGAAACACGCAACCAACAATTCAGGTTGAATAAAGGATGGGTTTTCTGCAAGTGTTCCGTAACACATAAAAAGAAGGTCATCACTGACCTTCCTTCATATCTTTCCACATATGTCTTAATTCATTGACTGATTTGAATTCCCATACCTGACCATTCTTAAAGATGATTTTGTGGTCATCTATCCCTGCAATATCCTTGAAGTAGCACCTACATACCTGCCACTTCAGAAGCTGTTCATATGTTTTAGAATCAAACCCACACATTTCTTCAGGTGTCCTGATGGGATGTGTTAATTGCATGATATGTCTTAATTCCTTGGTTGTCCTGCATAGGATTTCATCAGAACCATCTTTATCATTGATAAACCCTTTCTTCAGCTTGATATAATATCCTGTTGTTGGAATAAAGAATGCATCTTGAATCATTGGATGATATTTTGATTTGACTTCCCATCTGTTCAACATGGACACCATGTCATCATGCTTGTGGTCTTTGTCAATGTCTGCACTGACCAACCTTGTGATATATTCATTGACACTAATTCCAATAGCTGAACTGATTTCCTTTAGTTTATCTTTATAGCCAAGTGGCAGGGTCAATTCAACCCTGTCATACTTGGTGATTCTGTTTTTCCTTACTGTTCCCATGTTATCCACCACCTGTTATATTTTATTGATTGCATCAAGCAATTCTTCAATTTCAAAATGAGTATATACAGTTTCTGTGACACCTTGACCTTTGTGACCAACAATCTTCTTGATAATACGTTCATCAACACCTTGTGCAGTTAAAAGGCTGATGCAGGTATGTCTTGTGTCATGTGGTCTGTGCTGAAGTTTTAGTGAATCCATCAATGGTGTCCAATATGAATCATAATAATTTCTATAGGTGAAGTGCTTTCCTTCAGGTGTTGAAAGCAGATATTCACAATCATTCATATTGTACCATTCTTGGAAGAAAGGAAGTACCTTGTCATTGATTGGAACTGTCCTGACACCTGATTCTGTTTTAGACTGAACAATTCTGAACCACTTTTCTTCAAGATTTACGTTTTCTTTCTTCAGGTCTAACATTTCACCGATTCTACACCCTGAATAGATTAACATCAGGATAATTTTGATATAAGGTGAAGAATCTTTCCATTTCCATACAGTTTTTACTTGGGTCTTGGTGAAAGGCTTTCTATTGTATGAATTAGGATTCCCTGCTTGACTGATATCAACATACTTCACCATGTCCCTTTTATCTTGTGTACAGATTTCATGCATAACTGCATAATCGTACATTAACCCAAAAAGAATTTTCAGCTTTTTCAGAGTGGGTGTATTTTTCCCCGATTCATCAACCACCATCTGCAAGTGGTCAAGTTTGATATCTGTGATTTTCATTTTTTCAATCTTGGAACACAGTCTGTAAGATGCTTTATATCCTTTGACATTAGATTCTGATACTTTGGAGAAGTGGACATCAGACCATTTTTCATAAAGTTCTTCAAATGTCATTCTATCAAGATTTAGGTCATAAGGATTTTTATTATAGTCTGCGAGAGCAATCATTGCGTCTTTCTGTGTTTCATATGTTCCAATGATTTTCCTTTTCTGAACAAGGGTCACAGAACCTGATGTCAATTGCTCAATTGTAGGTGTTGTGATAACCTTTTGTCTTTGAATGACCTTCTTCATTGCAATCTGTTCAGCAGTTGGTTTTATGATAATCTTCTTTGTTGCTTTATCAATCCATTCTTTCTGTGTTGTATCAATATATTCCCATCCTTGGGTAACCCTAACACACCAAGGCTTTCTTCTATTCCCTGATAGCTTGTAAATGCTACCATATCCATTTGGTTGACGCATTTTATAATATCCTTTCTGATTGAAAACAGGGTGTCAGAATGATATAATTGATTTGGTTTGGTGGAATCATCCTTCACCCTGTGAATGTTATGGTTTCATCTTTTGGGTCAGTTCTGATGGCAGTCAGTTCTGACCTTTTTCATTTAACTTGAACAGTGCAGAATGGATTCTTGCGACTGTGTAGAATTTTGGATGTTTGGTCAGTCTTCTTGTCAGGTCATTGACAGTGGATTTTCCAACACCTGCGACTGTTGCAATAGCTTTATCAGATACATGCAATGATTTCTTCATGCTGTTCAGGAAGGTGTTATCATAGTGCATATAGTTTCCGATTCTTGCACCATATACCTTGAATACTGCTTGTATTGTGTATCTGAACTGATAGAAGTCCTTGAATTCAACATCAACATCTGTGTTCAGGCTTTCCAACCAACTGCATACAGAAACAATTGACATTGCATCAGTGATTGTCACTCTGATATGTTTCAGGTCTTCTGTCAGTATGTAGAATGTTGGCTTTCCATCTTGGTCTTCAAGACCCATATCAACGATAATTCCATCATAGTTCATTAAAGCTGTGATACATCCATTATAATTCTTCATGATTTCTTTCCATCCTTTCCTATTTGTTCAGAATCGTTGTCATTGCTTTCAGATAATCACTGAAGGAAACAACACCATCTTTTGCAAATGATTTGATAAAGTCCTTGTCTTCCTGTGATAATTTGTAAGTTCCATGATTGTTTTCTTTTCTTGATACTGTGTTCATAAGTTCCACCTGTTCCTTTCTGTTATTTGATATATTTTGCATATGTTTCTTTGACTGAATCAGTCACACCATTCTTATACACTTTTCTGATGTCACTGATGCTTTCATCCTTCAGAAGTTTCAACCATTCAATCAGGTCTTTTCTACTGTTGGCAAAATTACAACATCTTCCATCAGCGTATTCAATGCGGTATCTCATACAATCACCATTCCTTTCTGTGAAAAAACAAAGGGGAAATCATCTGTTTTGTTGGTTGCTTGTTGGCTGTGATAGTTAAAAAATAAAATAGACACCCATCAAGCAAGGTCTATTCTTTGCTTAGAATGGGTGTCTATTTCTTTTTGTACTTTGGTATCAGGTCTTCAATGTATTCTGATACCTTCTGTTTTCCATCATCATTTAGAAGGAAGAAGTCTTGAATTGTTGTGGTAATTTCGTCACCATATTCATGATAGATTGCTTCAAGAATGTCTTGCAAGGAAGGGTTGTTTTCTAAGAATTTCACATCACTTGCAATTCTTTCTGTATCAATGTAGTCATCCCAATTCAAATCAGGATTGATGTCTTTTGGATTTACTCCCAAAGCTGAAGCAATCTTCAGAATTGAATCAAGTCTTGGAGTGTATTTACCTGCTTCATATTCTTGAATAGTAATTATTGCTAAACCTGTCAATTCATGTAATTTCTTCTGCGTAACCTTCTTTTGCTTTCTGATGGTTTTGATGTTTTCACCTACTGTCAAATTTATCACCACCATGCACCCATTCTATCACATGGCTATGTGATTTGTAAAATATTTTTACAGTATAATATCTATTGAAGATATGGAAACCATGTGTTATAATAAAGAAAAACACATGGTTTCCATATCTTTACAAATACAATAGCACATGGTTTCCATGTTGTCAACAAAATAAGCTAAATATTTTAAATTAAAAGGAAGGGTGAACGATTATGAAAATTGACACAGAAAAACTTGATGTTTTAATTGCAGAAAAAAGGATGATGTTGAAAGATGTTGCACATGCTTCAGGACTGTCTGAAATTGCATTTAGAAATATCAGACAGGGAAATGTCAATCCAAGGTTGAAAACATTAGGAAGAATTGCTTTAGCACTTAATGTTAGTGTAAAGGACTTGATTATCAAGGAAGGCGAAGACTAATGGATTGGAAAGGAAACAGCATGGTCTTCAAAGGCTATGCAACAGGCACAGGAAAGAAAGCAACCATGAAGGTCAAGGATGCACAGCTTCTTTCATGGGATGACGTTCAAGGGAATCAGTCATTTGGTGCAATCCTGAATCAGGACTTTGTTGATATATCTTTTGATACTGATGAACTGTCACAGAAGTTTTGGGACATGGCAGAAAAGAACAATTGGAATTGTTTGATTCTTGAAAATCCTGAAAATGGACACATTCACAGTTATTGGAAAGACACAGAACACAGAATTGAAAAGGGTGGTAAGGATAAGAAACTTGCAGTTGGATTGATTGCAGATATTCATTCAGGTTCAACATACATACCACTAAGGGTCAATGGTGTTGATAGATTTCCACCATCCTTTGAACCTGATGACATTGATGAAGTTCCTGATGAACTGCTTCCTGTGAACACACAGATTGACCTTCTGAACCTTGCAGAAGGTGATGGAAGGAATGACAGCTTGTTTAGATATATCTTGGTGCTTCAGGGTGTTGGTATGGATGAAGACACCATCAGAAGGGTGTTGGAAAATGCAAATACTTTTATTCTGTCAGAATCACTTGGTCAGGATGAATTGGACATTATCTTGCGTGATGAATCTTTTGAAAAGCCTGTATTCTACAAAGGGAAGACATTTCTTCATGATAAGTTTGGTGATTATATGATAAGACAGCATCATATAAAAAGAATCAATGGACAGCTTCATTGTTATAGGGATGGTATTTATAAATCAGGTGGAATATATATTGAAAATTTAATGACAGATGAAATTAGAAGCATCAAGGCAAACCAAAGAACAGAAGTCCTGAAATATATTGGAATAAGAATTCCTGACAGCGAAGATGTTCTGATGCAGGAATGGTTGATTGCATTCAGAAATGGTGTCTTGGATGTCAGAACAGGAGAACTTCTTCCATTTAGTCCTGAATATATTGTAACGAATAAAATCCCATGGGACTATAACCCTGAAGCATATGATGAACTGATGGACAGCACATTAAACAAAATAAGTTGTGGTGATGCAGAAATCAGGTCATTGTTAGAAGAATGTGCAGGATATTGTCTGTATAGGAAGAATGACCTTGAAACATCATTCATTCTGACAGGTTCAGGAAGTAATGGAAAATCAACCTATTTGGAATCGTTAGAATGTATGCTTGGACAGAATAATGTCAGCAATCTTGATATTGCAGAACTTGATGACAGATTCAGCACTGTCATGTTAGCAGGTAAACTTGCAAACATTGGTGATGATATCAGCAATGAATTTCTTCAGGGAAAAACGATTGCTGTTTTCAAGAAGATTGTCAGTGCAAACAGCATCAAGGCAGAAAACAAAGGTCAAGATGTGTTTTTCTTCAAACCAACAGTCAAGCTGTTATTCAGTGCAAACAGCATTCCAAGAATGCAGTCAAAGGGATTCAGTGCAATCAAAAGAAGAATTGCAATCATTCCATTCAATGCTGTGTTTAGCAAGAATGACCCTGACTATGACAGCACTGTGAAATGGAAATTGAAGTCACAGACAGCAATGGAATATTTGATTGTTATTGCATTGCAGGGATTGAAAAGAGCATTGTCTTATGGATTCACTGAATCTTCCAAGGTAAAGGATGAAGTGGAACAGTTTGAAAAAGACAACAATCCTGTCCTTGGATGGTTGGAATCATTGGATGAAGATGATGAAGTTCAGTATATTGCAAGAACACCTTTGACTGATTTATATGTCAGTTATGATTCATATTGCTATCAGAATGGATTCAAAGCAACATCAAATGCAGAATTTTCAAAGCAGATTCAAAAGAAGTTCAGTCTTGAACCAAGCAGAAGAACAATTCAAGGGAAGAAATACACATTTCTTTGTCCTGTCACAATATAAGACAGGACAAGGGGACAAGGCAAGACAAGACTGTTCTACTTCTATATATTTTAAAATAGTAATTACTTTATATAGATTACTTATATTATATAAAAATATAAAGAGTAAGACAAAAAGGTGTCCTCTTGTCCCCCTTGTCCACTTGAAGAAGAAAAGCCTTTAAAATCAAGGATTTCTAAGGTGGACAAGGGACATGACAAGGTAAAGGGTGGACAAGATGGGGTCAGAACTACTACAGAAAACTACAGTTTCAGAAGCTATTGCTGAATCTATGGCAGAAAGAAGCAGAAGAACAGGAATAAACCAAGACAGAATTGTTGAAAAATGTTGAACTGCATTATATAGGAATTCCCTGAAAACCTGTCTAAACCTGACCTGCAATCTTATAAGGAAAAAAAATGTTGACTAAAGTTGACCTGATTATATATAGTCCTCTTTTGGGAAAATGTGTGCAAATGTCAACCTTGTTCTTTATATAACCTTTTGGGGATGGCAGAAAGAAAACAGAAGAATGAAAGGATATGGTGATAATTATGAAATATGAAAAGATAAAAGATAGAATGATTCCTGATGCAAATGAAAGAATCACAGTACATGATGGAAAGGTTACAGACCCAATGTCAGAACAGCTCAATGGTGAATGGATGGTCAACCCTGTTGCACTGACAGAAAACAATGTGTTTGTGGTGTGTCCTTATTGTGGAATGATTCATGGTCATGGTCTTTGTGATGGTGCTTATTCAGGTACAAGAACAGCCGATTGTACCAATGGAATTTATAACATTGAACCTGTGAAAGCCTGATAAAAGTAACAGGTATAATATAAAAATGTTGAAAAATGTTGAAAATAAAGGTGTCACAGCTTTCAAGGCAGAAGCTGTGAAAGAAAGGAAGATAAAAATGACAGAAAAGAAACATACAGTAGTATTTATGATGGGTAGTATAAAGACAACAGCAATGTGGACACAGGCAGAACTTGCAAAGAACCTGACAAAACCTGATATTGAATTGATTAGTGTGAATGCGACAGCAAGTGCAGGATATAGAAGAAAAAGAAAATAAGAAAGGTTTGGTGTAAATATGTTTGAAACAGATAAGAAACTTGAAGATTTTATAAGAAATAATGTGATGGTCACTGAAGCTGATTTTGACAAGATGTCATATCAGGAAAGATGTCAATTATACAATGACCACCCTGAAGAATACAGAAGGGTGACACATAAAGGAACTACACCACAAAAGAAGATGTCAGGTCACAAGTGTTCATCACAGATAACAGATAAGAAGGTAATGTCATGGGGAAATCAAAGAACAGTAAAACATTGGAAGTTCTGAAGAATCTTGTTGGTGATGACCTGTTTCAAACAGCCTTAGAAGTGTTTGCAGGTCAGAAGCTATCATTCCCCAAGAATCCTGATTTTATTGGAAGGGATGCAAGGAATAAGCAGATACAGACAGATTATAATGCAGGAAGACCTGTGTCAGACTTGGTGAAGGAATATGATTTATCAGAATCACAAATATATAAAATTCTTGGAAGGGTGTCTTGATGACACCTTTCTTCCTCATAAGTGACCATGAATGAAAGTATGAATCAACTGTTATAGATGTTATAATACAATTAGTACAAAGCCATAATTTCATATATAAAATTTTAAAGGAAAGAAGGTATATAAAATATGATTATTGATGATGCTTATGCAGGTATGAAAGATAAATATTTTGAAAAAGCACAGACAAAGACAGGTGTTTTGTCAGGTGTAGTCAAAGGTCTGAATGATTTTGTAAAGAAGTATGATTCAGCAAAGCAGACCATGAATTCAGATATGCAGGAATTAAAACAGACATATGTCTATAATTCAGCACCCTTTGAATTAAAACACATGGAAATTTTCAACACATACAATGAAACTGTTACACAGATTAGAGAAGAAAGCAAAACACAGATTCAGGATGTTATTCAGAAGGTAAGGGATAAGGTTTCAGAAATTATTACTTCACCACTTCCTGAAGGTGGAATGGATGATATCAACATGATTAGAAGTTTTGCAGGGAAACTGTCTGATGATGAAATCAAGGCATTCCTGAACAAATATAAAAATTGTTATCTTGCAACAAAGACAATCTTTGAAGCAATGGAAGAAGGACAGGATGACAGACTTGGTGTTGAATTTGTTACAGTAAAAAACATCACTGACAGTATTGATTCCATTGAAGAAATGGCAATGAATATGATTAGAACATACAATGGTGATATGCCATATGATGTTGCTGTCATGCTTGATGGTTCTGAAGTTCAGACTGTCAATGATGCATTTGAATCTTTTGTATCAACATATGAAGGATAGTAACCTGTACTGATGACTGATTTTTTTTTAAAAATTTTCCTGTGAACCTGATGAACCTTTCAATCAGTTATCAGTATGGTTTCTATACATGAAGGTGCATTCTTCTAGTCCTTTCTTTGCACCTTCTTTTTAATTAAAACAGGAAGGTGATGACAGCATGGACATATTGGAAAGATTGGAACATTTCAAAGATTATAAATACATGAAAAGGAATCAGGAAGAAGAAATCAGAAAGCAAGAAGCAATTGTCCATGCTTGTGATGATATGTGTCTTCCTGATAGCTTGAAGAATCGGTTGTTTCAGGATATGCAGGAAACAAAGGGAAAGCTGATTGCAATAGAATTGGAAGAACAGACTGAAAGTCAGGACTTGGAAAGATTTCTGAATGAGAACATCCAAGATGACAGAATCAGATATATTCTATGCAGACATTACATTCAACAGAAGTCCCTGTTGGAAGTATCTAAAGAAATATCACTGTCATATGGATATACAAAAACGCTTTCTTCCAAAGGAAAACAAATAGTGAAGAAGGTGGTGATTGAATGACCAATGAAGAAATAGTTGAACAGATTCAAGATGGTGTCAATGTCTTGGATAACTTAGAACTTTTGTATAAACAGAATATTGGATTCATCACCAAGATTGTAAAACCATTTTCAGCATATGCTGAATTAGATGACCTGATGCAAGAAGCATACATTGGACTGCACAAAGCTGTTGAAGGGTTTGATACTTCCAAAGGGTTTCTATTCCTTACATATGCATCACATCAAATCAGGCAACAGTGTAGAAGATACCTTGATAATTATGCAAGAACCAACAGAATTCCTGTTCATATGTTGCAGAAAATATCAGTATATAAAAAGTTGCTTGCAGAACAGCATGGAAATATATCTGAAGAAACAATCATGCATGAAATGAATATGTCAAAGAAACAATTTGATTTTATGCTGAAAATTATGCATCAGGAATCAGTGCTATCTATTGATACACCAATGCAAACAAAAGAAGATGACAATTTAACCATTGCTGATTGTATAGCAGATACTTCTGATATTGAATATGATGCAATTGAAGCAGATTGTCAAAGCAGATTATGGGAAATCATTGATGATGTTCTAGATGATAGACAGAAGGATGTTGTGACAGCATATTACCTGAATCAGAGAACCTTTACAGAGATTGCAGAAGAAACAGGTGTTAGCAGACAGAGAATCAATCAGATTAAAGACAAAGCTGTTTCCATACTAAAGGAAATCAATGAACTTCAAGACCTTGCTGATTTTTGGGGTTATGATTCCATGATGACATATGCAGGAAAGAATCCAACTGAAAAAATAGCAATGAAACACATTGAATTAGAAGGTGAATGTAAACGATTAAAGAAACAGTTTGAAAATACAATGTCAGGTATTACAGAGGACAAGAAAGCATATATTGTTGAAAGAATCAACCAATTATGTAAGGAAAGAAAGATTTCAAAAAGACAGTTAGAAAGGGAAGCAGGTCTTGGTGCAGGGTCATCATCTAAGTGGAAGACATTCACACCAAGAAAAGCATCCCTTCAAAAGGTTGCAGATTATTTTGGTGTTGAATTGGAATTTTTGATATGCAACAATTAACAAAATATTGTTCTTGGTGTTCTTTGTGTTCTTGGTACTTTATCTATAATACTTTTAAGAAAAGAAAGATAAAACACTAAGGAACTAAGAAAAATATAAATATATATAGTAGTATACAACCAAGAACACCAAGAACAACGAACAACCAAGAACAAAAAAATAAAGTCAGGATTCCAAGGTCATCAATTGCTCAAGAAAACTCAAGTTCAAGAAGTTATTGCTTCAGCAATGGCAGGTTATCAAGTGACAAAATACTAGAAAGGGGATGATATATCATGGGTGTAACATTTGAAGATAATTCGGAAAATTGCAAGAACGCTATCAAGGCATCTGCTCTTGCATTTCTTCATGAAATTGGTGGTGAAATCAGGTCACAGGCAGATAGAAATAGCAGAAGAAAGTCATCACGGACAGCAGAATCATATCAATACAAGGTTGATGAAGATGAACTTGCAGTTCACATTGGTTCAGATTATTGGAATGCAATCTATGAAGAATTTGGAACAGGTGAACATTCAATCAAAGGTGGTGGAAGAAAAGGTTATTGGGTCTTTGTTGTTGATGAAGATGGAAAACCACAAGCACCAAAAGGTGGGAAGACATACACCAAGGAAGAAGCAAGACGCGTAATGTTTAAATTACGTAATGAAGGACTAAATGCGTATTATACCAATGGTAAAAAAGCAAACAGACCATTATTAAGAGCATTCACATCAACAAAAAGATGTCTTATGTCTATAGCAGAAAAATATTTCAAAAATATTGGATAAGATAAGAAGGTGAAATGCCATCAATACCAAAAGCAAAGAAACCAAAGATTCTGAAGAATCTGAAGTAATGAAGCAGGACAGGCAGTCAGAAATGATTGTCTGTTCTTTTTTCTGTCTTGGTGGTATGATAAGGATGAAAGAAGGTGTGTGTTATGTTGTCAGATGAATTACTGTCATTATTTTGGGACTATCTTCAATTTAATACTGATGGTGATATTATAGGGATTTCTGATGATGCACCTAATGAAGCAAAGAAAGCATTCAGGCACTTCATGAAGCTGATGCAAGACCCACACAGGCATTATTAGAAGGTCATTGATAACATCTTAGGGTTATTACATAGAAGGTCAGGAAAAGCCACACAGGAAGGATGATGGACATGTTCAGATGGTATAAAAACAATCCTGATGATAAGATATGGTGGAAAGACACATCTGAAAAATGCATTGGTGAATGGGTCTTTTCTTTTGATAAGAAGACTGAATTCAATATGTTCAGAGATTACCCACATGCATTGACATCAGAACAAAAGAAAATCTTTGATGATGAAAATCCATATTGGAAGGAATTCTTCAGGGATAGGATATGATATGGCAAGTTATAAGAGAATTGAAGAAAAGACACCAAGTGGTGGTGATTATTCTGAAATCTATTACATGGATAAAGATGGAAATCCCACTGATGAAGATGAAGCAGTCACTTGTGTTATTCGTGAATGCAAGTCTGATGGAACACTTCTGAATGAAGTGTTTGGTTATTAAAAATCATAGATTTTTGCAGGAAAATAATATAAAATTAGTAGAAAAGCAAATAAAAAGACCTAATTTTTGTATTAAAATGTAAGAAAAATAATAGGTTTTGTTGATGTCAAGATATATCCATAGCCAACAGGCAACCAACAAAGCCTTTAAAAACCTTGATTTT
This sequence comes from Schaedlerella sp., assembly GCA_052272205.1. Lineage (GTDB taxonomy): Bacteria > Bacillota > Clostridia > Lachnospirales > Lachnospiraceae > Schaedlerella. The sequence goes on from DAVZKO010000031.1 coordinate 27,278, forward strand.
TCGGATGTCGGAACTATCTAAACGATAATTTTCTCGAAACGAGAATATCAAGAAAAGCCCGATTTACAAGGGTTACAGAAGTTGTGGAAAGTTGCAAAATGGGTTGGAAATTACATCGTATGCAACACACATGCAACAGGAATGCAACAAATATATCAATGATATGTATAGGACATTTTCAGAGAAATCTGGGAATGTCCTTTTCTGTTAAGCTCCATAATCAAATTGCTTCGCAATTTACGTGCTCCGCACTTTAAGATTCTGTCGCTATTTCCTCGGGCGAAAGTAAGGTCTCGCTTTGCTCGACTTTCCTTTCCTTCCTCGTTATATCTTATTAATCGCATCTACTAACTCCTTAATATCAAAGTGGGTATATACCTTTTCTGTAAGTGTCATAGCTCCGGAGTGCCCCACGATCTTCTTAATAATCGTCTGATCTACACCAGCTTCTGCCAACATGGACACGCATGTGTGTCTGCAACAGTGCGGTGTGCGATTAATCTTTAACTGCTCCATTAATGGATGAAAGTAGCTGTCATAATAGTTTCTGTAAGTGAAATGTTTTCCGTCTTCCGTATGAAGCAGATATTCACAGTCAGGATAGGATTCGTACCAACTCTTGTAGAAAGGAAGAACCTTATCTGCAATGGGTACTTTTCGAATGCCGTTTTCTGTCTTACTGCTGATTACATCAAAGTATTGTTCATCGAGGTGAACATGTTCCTTTTTCAAATCAAGCAATTCTGAAATTCTGACTCCGTTGTAGAGAAGCATCAGAATAATCTGATAATACTTATCATCTTTCTGTTCCCAGATTCTCTCAATTTCATCTTTCTCAAATTTGTTTCTGTCATACTTATTCGGGTTGCGGTCTTTGTACTGTGCTACATCCACAAAACTTGAATAATCTTTGTTGCAAATATCGTTTTTCAAGGCGTAATCGTAAAGCTGATTGAAAAGCACTTTGATTTTCCTGAGAGTAGGATAATTCTTACCACAGGTATCAATGACATTTTGCAAATCCACTAATCGAATATCCTTAAAAACTTTGTTGTAGAGGGTACCGCAGGCTTTATAGGATGCGGTATATCCTTTGACATTGGATTCGGA
>DAVZKO010000032.1:0-28383 GCA_052272205.1 Schaedlerella sp.
AGGGAAAAGCAATCGATAAGGAATCTTTACGAGCTTTTCACGATGAACTTTATGTAGGATATCAGAACGTATTATCCGGGGATAAGACAATCCTGTTTAAAATGAAAGAATTGTGGAGCTTTCTTGCACCGATTTTTACAGATTACGAGAAGTATGCAAAGAAGATTAAAAAGTGTGAGAAGTTATATAAATACGATGAAGTGATTGAAAAATTGTTTGCAGAGCAGGAATTGGTTTGTAATCGATAAAACGAAAGAATAAGTCGGGGACGGGATAAAGAGAATGATGCATGGAAAGAGGGAGGAATGGGAAAACGTGGTCTGCGGTTATGTTGTGTGCAGAAAAGACATATATTAAGACAGAAGTATGACAAAAATGAGGTCTTTATGCAACAATTAATAATCTTGATCATGAACCAATGTGGATATCTGGGAGTCTGTCTGTTGATAGCAGTGGAAAACCTATTTCCACCGATTCCGTCCGAAGTAATCTTGACTTTTGCAGGATTTATGACAACGTATACAAGACTGACTGTTTTGGGCGTGGTTATATTTGCAACGATCGGTTCAACCATTGGTGCAATCATTCTGTATGCAGTAGGTAGTGCATTGACACCAGAGAAGCTGGAACAATTAGTAGAAACAAAATGGTTTCGATGGCTGGGATTTCGTGTTGAAAATGTGCAAAAAACGATGAAATGGTTTCGCGAGCATGGAACAAAGGCTGTCTTTCTTGGACGATGTATACCCATTATAAGAAGTCTGATCTCCGTTCCGGCCGGTATGGCACAGATGCAATATGCACGTTTTCTATTTTATACGATAGCAGGAAGTACACTTTGGAATATATTACTTGTGAATGCGGGAGCGATACTCGGAGAATCCTGGGAACTGGTTGTAGCATATATCAATCGATATTCAATGTTCGTGAAGACGATTCTGTTTGCAGGCGGAGTCTGCTTATTTGTTCGATATATAAAAAGTAAGCTAAAGAGAAAAACAACCTAACACCTCCCTTTTAAATCGGATGAGAAAATGTTATAATGAGCGTTAGCAAATGATAATTCGAAAGGAGAAAAGCGGATGAATATCAAAGACTTGAATGCATATGAGTTGATTCAGGAGGCAGATTTGTCAGATATCAAATCGAAAGGATATCTGCTGAAACATAAAAAGAGCGGAGCACGAGTTCTGCTGATGGAAAATGATGACGAGAACAAAGTATTTACGATTGGATTTCGAACACCGCCGTCAGATAGTACAGGGGTGCCTCATATTATGGAGCATTCCGTATTGTGCGGCTCTAAGAATTTCCCAGGCAAAGACCCATTTGTGGAGTTGGTAAAGGGCTCTTTGAATACCTTTTTAAATGCGATGACTTATCCTGACAAGACGGTATATCCGGTTGCAAGCTGCAACGATAAAGATTTCCAGAATCTGATGCATGTATACATGGATGCAGTATTTTATCCAAATATATACCAACATGATGAAATCTTTCGTCAGGAAGGATGGAGTTACAAACTGGAAGAGCCGGATGGAAAGCTGGAATACAATGGTGTTGTATACAATGAGATGAAAGGGGCTTTTTCTTCACCGGAAGGAGTGCTGGACAGAGTGATCTTGAATTCTTTGTTCCCGGATACTTCCTATGCAAATGAATCCGGTGGTGACCCGGAAGTAATACCGGAACTTACCTATGAGCAATTTTTGGATTTCCATAGAAAGTATTATCATCCTTCTAACAGCTATATTTATCTATATGGTGATATGAATATGGCAGAAAAATTAATGTGGCTGGATGAGGAATATCTGTCTGTGTTTGACAAAGATGAAGTGGATTCAGAGATTCATTATCAGAAACCATTTGACAAAGTAATCGAAGTAGAAAAGGAATATTCAATTTCCAGCGAAGAGTCGGAGGAAGACAACACATACCTTTCCTATAATAAGGTAATTGGAACAAGTCTGGATGAAAAATTATATCTGGCATTCCAGATTCTTGATTATGCTTTATTATCTGCGCCGGGAGCACCATTGAAAAAAGCTCTGATGGATGCCGGAATCGGAAAAGATATTATGGGATCCTATGACAATGGTATCTATCAGCCTATTTTTTCTGTCATTGCAAAGAATGCCAATGTAGAGGAGAAAGAACAGTTTGTACAAGTGGTAGAAGATACATTGCGTGAGATTGTTAAGAATGGAATGGATAAGAAAGCGCTGGCTGCCGGAATTAATTATCATGAATTCCGTTTCCGTGAAGCAGATTTTGGTAATTATCCGAAAGGATTGATGTATGGACTTCAGTTATTTGATAGCTGGTTATACGATGAGAACAAACCATTTATTCACATGCAGGCAATTCCGACATTTGAATTCTTGAAGAACCAGCTTGATACCGATTATTTTGAAAATCTGATTCAGGAGTGGCTGCTCGACAATACACATGGTGCAATTGTGGTGATCAAACCGGAACAGGGTAGAACTGCGAGACTGGATAAAGAACTGGAAGAGAAACTTCAGGCATACAAGGAGTCTTTGAGTGCGGAGGACATTCAGACACTGGTAGATAGGACAAAACAGTTGATTGCGTATCAGGAGACTGAGGATTCCAAAGAGGATTTGGAGAAGATACCGGTTCTTGGGCGCGAAGACATTTCCAAAGAGATTGCACCAATCTATAATGAAGAGATGAAGGTTGGAGATGTGCCGATGGTACATCATAATGTTGAGACGAACGGAATCGGTTATGTGACACTGATGTTTGACCTTTCCGAAGTTCAGGAAGAACAGCTTCCATATCTCGGAATGCTGCAGGCTGTACTTGGAATTATAGATACAACCAATTATGAATATGGACAGTTATTCAACGAGATTAATGTGCATACCGGCGGAATCGGAACGTCGTTGGAACTTTACCCGGATGTGAGACATGTAAAAGAAAAAGAATTCCGTGCGACATTTGAGATCAAAGGAAAAGCATTGTATCCGAAGATGGATATTCTCTTTAAGATGATGAGGGAAATCCTGATGGAATCGAAGTTGGATGACGAGAAACGTCTGAAAGAAATACTTTCGATGACAAAATCTCGTCTACAGATGGGATTCTTATCATCCGGACATACGACCGCTGCACTTCGTGCATTATCTTATGCTTCTCCGTTGTCGAAGTTCAAAGATGACACAGACGGAATCGGTTATTATGAGGTCGTAAAAGACATCGAAGAGCATTTCGATGAGAGAAAAGCAGATCTGATCGCGAACTTACAGAAACTCGCACGTCAGATATTCTGTGCAGATAATATGATGGTAAGTTACACTTCTGCGCCGGAAGGTCTTGAGGTAGTTCAAAAAGAAGTGGAAAAACTGACAAGAGGAGCTGCGGCATTGAATCAGAAGACTTCAGAGTCAGGCGAGACAAGATGTGTTCTTCATTGTAAGAAACGGAACGAGGGATTTAAGACTTCCTCAAAAGTACAGTATGTTGCAAGAGTCGGTAACTTTATTGACGGCGGAGCAGAGTATGACGGAGCATTGCAGATTCTCAAAGTAATCTTGAGCTATGATTATCTGTGGCAGAACGTGCGTGTCAAAGGTGGAGCATATGGTTGTATGAGCAACTTTAATCGTCTTGGTGAGGGATATTTAATTTCTTATCGTGATCCGAATCTGGAACGTACGATGGAAGTATACGAAGGTGTGGTCGAGTATCTGAAGAACTTTATGGTAGATGAACGTGACATGAATAAATATATCATCGGAACAATGAGTAATATCGATCGTCCGATGAATCCGGCAGCGAAGGGAGACCGCTCAATGAATCTGTATATGAACCATGTTTCGGAAGAGATGATTCGAAAAGAAAGAACACAGATTCTGAATGCACAGCAGGAGGATATTCGTAAGCTTGCAAAAGTATTAGAAGCAATGCTTGCTGCAAATCAGGTGTGCGTTATCGGAAGTGAAGAAAAGATAGAGGCACAGAAAGCGATGTTTGATGAAGTGAGAACATTATTTTAACATATCAGAGCGCTCTGCAAGTTTTTGCAGAGCGAATCTTGAAACGGAGGATAATCTATGAAAGAAAACTTTAAATCCGGATTCGCAACCTTGATCGGACGTCCGAATGTCGGAAAATCGACATTGATGAATCAGTTGATCGGACAGAAGATTGCGATTACATCCAACAAACCACAGACGACAAGAAATCGTATTCAGACTGTTTTGACAACAGAAGAAGGGCAGATTGTATTTGTAGACACACCTGGAATTCATAAAGCGAAGAACAAGCTTGGTGAATATATGGTAAATATCGCACAGCGTTCATTGAATGAAGTCGATGTTGTACTCTGGCTTGTAGAGCCGTCTACATTTATCGGAGCGGGTGAAAAACATATTATCGAACAGTTAAAAAAAGTAAAAACACCGGTAATTCTTGTAATTAACAAGATTGATATGGTAAAGAGAGAAGAAATACTGACATTTATTGATGCGTATAGAAAAGAATATGACTTTGCCGCAATCGTACCGGTATCAGCAAGAAGCGGAGAGAATAAGGATGAGTTGGTAAAAGTAATCTTGCAGTATCTTCCGTATGGACCGCAGTTTTATGATGAAGATACGGTAACAGACCAGCCGGAGCGTCAGATTGTCGCAGAATTGATTCGTGAGAAAGCATTACATTGCTTGCAGGATGAGATTCCACATGGAATTGCTGTTGCAATCGACCGTATGAAGATGGAAAAACGTGTGATGCATATTGATGCGACAATCATATGTGAAAGAGATTCTCATAAGGGAATCATTATCGGTAAGCAGGGAAGTATGCTGAAGAAAATCGGAAGCACAGCACGTTATGAGATTGAACGTATGTTGGACTGTAAAGTGAATTTGAAATTGTGGGTAAAGGTGCAGAAAAACTGGAGAGACAGTGATTTCATGATGAAGAACTTCGGTTATCGTGAGGATGAAATGTGAATCAGATTACATTGACAGGAATGGTGCTTTCTACGGCACCGGTCGGGGAATATGACAGAAGAGTGGTTATCCTGACAAAAGAACAGGGCAAGATATCTGCATTTGCCAGAGGGGCAAGACGACCGAACAGCCCGCTTGTCGGTGCGGTCAATCCATTTACATTCGGTCAGTTTACGCTGTATGCGGGACGCAGCTCGTATACCATTCAGTCCGTTCATGTAGAAAACTATTTTTCAGAATTAAGAGAAGATATCATCGGTGCTTATTATGGATTCTATTTTATGGAATATGCGATGTATTTCACAAGAGAAGAGAATGACGAGCGGGAAATGCTGAAGCTGCTTTATCAGACGCTGAAGGCATTGACGAACGAGAAGATACCGAATCGACTTATCCGATATGTGTTCGAGTTGAAAGCCTTATGTATCAATGGACAGGCTCCGCAGGTGTTTCAGTGTGTCTGCTGTGGAAGTACGGAGCGCTCTATGGTATTTAGCCCGAGAAAAGGTGGATTGGTCTGTACAGAGTGTGACGGAGATGTGATCGATGGGATGCGGCTGAATAATTCTACCCTTTATACATTACAATATGTGGAGAACAGTAAAATTGAGCACCTGTATACTTTTATTGTAAAAGAAAATGTGTTGGATGAGCTGGGAAGATTGATGGAGCGGTATAATGACCTGTATGTAGACAAACGATTCAAGTCGTTGGAGATATTGGAAACGCTGTTATGATTGTTACTTCCATATTGATCAATGCGCCGATTGAAAAAGATGGATGTACGTTTTTACTTCGATGCATCAAGGAAAATACAGTTGTAATATTTACAAAAACAAATAGAACGGCTATAATAGGAAACAATTGAGAATTCAAACGGATTGCACCGATATGGAGCAACCAAAGATTTAAAAGAATGTGAGGAACAAATACTATGGCAGAAAAGACAATGGACAAGATTGTAGCTCTTGCAAAATCAAGAGGTTTTGTGTATCCGGGTTCTGATATTTACGGAGGACTTGCGAATACATGGGATTATGGTAATCTTGGAGTTGAATTGAAGAATAATGTAAAACGTGCCTGGTGGCAGAAATTTATTCAGGAATCACCATACAATGTAGGTGTGGACTGTGCGATTCTGATGAATCCACAGACATGGATCGCATCTGGACATTTGGGAGGATTCTCAGACCCTCTTATGGATTGTAAAGAGTGTCATGAGCGTTTCCGTGCAGATAAATTGATCGAGGATTTTTGTGCAGAACACGGAATCGAGATTGAAGGTGCAGTAGATGCATGGTCTCAGGAAGAGATGACAGGATTTATCGAAGAACACAACGTTCCATGTCCGTCATGCGGAAAGCATAACTTTACAGATATCCGTCAGTTCAACCTGATGTTCAAGACATTTCAGGGAGTAACAGAGGATGCGAAGAATACCGTATATCTTCGTCCGGAGACAGCACAGGGTATTTTTGTAAACTTTAAAAATGTACAGCGTACATCCAGAAAGAAAATTCCATTCGGAATCGGACAGATCGGTAAATCTTTCAGAAATGAGATTACACCGGGTAACTTTACATTCCGTACAAGAGAATTTGAGCAGATGGAGCTGGAATTCTTCTGTGAGCCGGGTACAGATTTAGAATGGTTTGCATATTGGAAAAAATTCTGCCTTGACTGGCTGAGTTCTCTTGGATTAAAAGAGGATGAAGTAAGATATCGTGACCATGATAAGGAAGAGTTATCATTCTACAGTAAAGCTACAACAGACGTAGAGTTCTTATTCCCATTCGGATGGGGCGAGCTTTGGGGAATCGCTGATAGAACAGATTATGACTTGTCACGTCATATGGAAGTATCAAAACAGGATCTGACATATTTTGATGATGAGAAGAAGGAAAAATATATTCCGTATGTTATCGAGCCATCACTCGGAGCAGACCGTGTAGTACTTGCGTTCCTTTGCAGTGCATACGATGAAGAGAACATTGGAACAGAAGAGAAACCGGATATGCGTACAGTACTTCATTTCCATCCAGCACTGGCACCGGTTAAGATTGGAGTGCTTCCACTTTCTAAAAAGCTGAATGAAGGTGCAGAAAAAGTATATAATGAATTATGTAAGACATATAACTGCGAATTCGATGACCGTGGAAATATCGGAAAACGTTATCGTCGTCAGGACGAGATCGGAACTCCATTCTGCGTAACATATGATTTCGATTCAGAAGAAGATGGAGCAGTAACTGTTCGAGATAGAGATACAATGCAGCAGGAAAGAGTTAAGATTGAAGATCTGAAAGCATATTTCGAGAAAAAATTTGAATGGTAGAATAGGATAGTAAGGCAGCCTGGCTGAATCTCTGAGGAGGATTGGTCAGGTTGCATTTGGCTTGTCATAGCATACGGAGAAAACTGTCGGCGGCAGGGCCTGAAGGTATGCCAAGCAGAAGAAAAGGGAGGTAATTTCGATGGAACGTAAAAATGCATGGACAACATACAGTGCAGATGAACTGAAAAAATTAGATGCAATCAATGAAGCTTATAAGAAATGTCTCGATGAGGGGAAGACAGAGCGTGAATGTATCACACTTACGATCGAGAGAGCAAAGGCAGCAGGATATCAAGATATCAAAGATGTAATTAAGAGCGGTGAAAGTGTAAAAGCCGGAGACAAGCTTTATGCTGTGTGCATGAATAAGACAATCGCATTGTTCAATATTGGAACAAAACCGCTTGAAGAAGGTATGAACATTCTTGGTGCACACATTGATTCACCACGTATTGATGTAAAACAGAATCCATTATATGAAAACGAAGAGTTTGCATATCTGGATACACATTATTATGGCGGAATTAAGAAATATCAGTGGGTTGCATTGCCGTTGGCTCTTCATGGTGTCATCGCCAAGAAAGATGGTTCTGTTGTAAATGTAAGTATCGGAGAGAAAGAGGATGACCCGGTATTTGTAATCACAGACTTACTGATCCATCTTGCATCAAAACAGATGGAACAGAAAGCGGCTACAGTTGTAGAAGGAGAAAAACTTGACCTTCTTATCGGAAGCTGTCCGATTGAGCAGGACGAAAGTCTTGAGAAGAAAGAAAAAGAGGCTGTAAAGGCCAATGTGCTGAAACTGTTGAAAGAGTATTATGATATGGATGAAGAAGATTTCGTTTCCGCAGAGCTGGAGATTGTTCCGGCAGGTAAGGCACGTGATTGCGGATTGGACAGAAGTATGGTACTGGCATATGGACAGGATGACAGAGTGTGTGCATTTACTTCATTGTTCGCAATGTTAGATGTAGAGGCGGTAGAACGTACAGCATGCTGTATTTTAGTAGATAAAGAAGAGATCGGAAGTGTCGGTGCGACAGGTATGCACTCTCGATTCTTTGAAAATACAGTTGCAGAATTGGTTGCTCTTACAGAGGGCGAATCAGACTTGAAAGTAAGAAGAGCATTGATGAATTCTACGATGCTTTCATCCGATGTAAGTGCAGCTTATGATCCGATGTATGCAGAAGTATTTGAAAAACGCAGTTCTGCTTTCTTTGGAAAGGGACTGGTATTTAATAAATTTACAGGAAGTCGTGGAAAGAGCGGTTCCAATGATGCAAATGCAGAATATCTTGCAAAGATCAGAAAGTCAATGGATGCACAGGAGGTGTCATACCAGTTTGCTGAGCTTGGAAAGGTAGATGCAGGCGGTGGCGGAACGATCGCTTATATCATGGCAAACTATGGCATGGAAGTAATAGACAGCGGTGTTGCAGTTCTGAGCATGCATGCGCCTTGGGAAGTTACAAGCAAAGCCGATGTATATGAGGCATATAAGGGATATAAAGCATTTATTGAAGAAATGAAATAAAAAGATTGTATGGAGTTCGATAGTTGGTTGACAAGTATCGAACTCCATTTTTTATATATTAGGAATGTACTCTTCTAATATATAAAAACGCTCCGCGAGGGTGCGCACTGCGGCGTATAAGGAAGATGTCGCAAGCGACTGCCGCAGACGCCAGAATGTGCCTTGGCACATTTAGTGTTCTTGTAAAACATCTGAAAGAAGGTGGCGGTAACGTTTTTTTCTATGTAATTATATGCCGAAATGTGTGGAGAATAGTGATAAATGACTAACAAAAGTTTTGGTATTGATAAAACTGGATGGAAATACCAAAAAAATTATTTGGATAGCCATAAAAAGATTTAGATAAAAGGAGAAGAATTGTACATAATAACCAAAAAAGATTGTTAAAGATTGTACAAAAATAAATACAAAAAACTTGACGGTGTGGGTCGAAAAGTTTAAAATATATTATGCGACTTAGTTCAATAATATGAATTCAATAGTGTGAATACATATATTGTTGAAAAAAATTAGTAGGAGGTCTTTTAGACATGGCAAAATGGGTTTATATGTTTACTGAGGGTAACGCAACAATGAGAAACCTGCTTGGAGGAAAAGGTGCAAACCTTGCAGAGATGACAAATCTTGGTCTTCCGGTACCACAGGGATTCACAATTACAACAGAGGCTTGTACTCAGTATTACGAAGACGGAAGAAAGATCAATGACGAAATCATGGCACAGATCATGGATGCGATTGAGAAGATGGAAGAAGTAACAGGTAAGAAGTTCGGAGATAATGAGAATCCACTGCTTGTATCTGTTCGTTCCGGAGCAAGAGCTTCTATGCCGGGTATGATGGATACAATCCTGAACCTTGGATTGAATGAAGAAGTAGTAGAAGTAGTTGCTAAGAAGACAGGCAATGAAAGATGGGCTCGTGACTGCTACAGAAGATTTATTCAGATGTATTCTGATGTAGTTATGGAAGTAGGTAAAAAGTACTTCGAAGAATTGATTGATAAGATGAAAGCTGAAAGAGGAGTTACACAGGATGTAGACCTGACAGCCGAAGATTTAAAAGAACTTGCTAATCAGTTTAAAGCTGAATATAAAGAGAAGATCGGACAGGACTTCCCAGATGATCCGAAGGAACAGTTGATGGGAGCAATCAAAGCTGTATTCCGTTCATGGGATAACCCACGTGCGAACGTATATCGTCGTGATAACGATATTCCATATTCTTGGGGAACAGCTGTTAACGTACAGGAGATGGCATTTGGTAACTGGTCAGATGAATCTGGTACAGGTGTTGCATTTACTCGTGACCCTGCAACAGGTGAGAAGAAACTGATGGGAGAATTCCTGATGAATGCTCAGGGAGAAGACGTTGTTGCCGGTGTTCGTACACCACAGCCAATCTCAGAGCTGAAAGCAGTTATGCCAGAAGTATATGAGCAGTTTGTAGGCGTTTGCAATACATTGGAGACACACTACAGAGATATGCAGGATATGGAGTTTACTATCCAGGATAGAAAACTGTTCATGCTGCAGACACGTAATGGTAAGAGAACAGCTCAGGCTGCATTGAAGATCGCTTGTGACCTTGTAGATGAAGGCATGAGAACAGAAGAAGAAGCAGTTGCTATGATTGATCCACGTAACTTGGATACATTGCTTCATCCACAGTTCGATGCTGCTGCATTGAAAGCTGCTACACCAATCGGTAAAGGTCTTGGAGCTTCTCCAGGAGCTGCTTGTGGTAAGATTGTATTTACAGCAGATGACGCTGTAGAGTGGGCTGCAAGAGGAGAAAAAGTAGTTCTGGTTCGTCTTGAGACATCTCCAGAAGATATCACAGGTATGAAATCTGCACAGGGTATCCTGACAGTTCGTGGTGGTATGACATCTCACGCTGCCGTAGTTGCACGTGGTATGGGTACATGCTGTGTATCTGGTTGCGGAGACATCGCAATGGACGAAGACAATAAGAAATTCACATTAGCTGGAAAAGAATTCCACGAAGGAGATGCACTCTCTATCGATGGAACAACAGGTAATATTTATGATGGAATCATCCCAACGGTAGATGCTACAATCGCCGGAGAATTCGGACGTATCATGGATTGGGCTGACAAATACAGAACAATGAAAGTTCGTACAAATGCAGATACACCTGCAGACGCTAAGAAAGCTCGCGAGCTTGGAGCAGAAGGTATCGGACTTTGCCGTACAGAGCATATGTTCTTTGAGGAAGACAGAATCGCTGCATTCCGTGAGATGATCTGTGCAGATACAGTAGAAGAAAGAGAAGCTGCACTTGAGAAGATTCTTCCATATCAGCAGGGAGATTTCGAAGCATTATATGAAGCACTCGAGGGTAACCCGGTAACAATCCGTTTCTTGGATCCACCGCTTCATGAGTTCGTTCCTACAGAGGAAGAAGATATTAAGAAACTTGCAGATGCTCAGGGCAAGACAGTAGAAGAAATTAAGACAATCATCGATGGATTACATGAATTCAATCCAATGATGGGACATCGTGGATGCCGTCTGGCAGTTACTTATCCAGAGATTGCTAAGATGCAGACAAGCGCTGTTATCCGTGCTGCAATCAATGTGAAGAAAGCTCATCCAGATTGGAATGTAAAACCAGAGATCATGATTCCATTGGTTGGAGATATCAAAGAGTTAAAATATGTCAAGAAAGTTGTTGTTGAGACAGCAGATGCTGAGATCAAAGCAGCAGGAAGCGACCTTGAATATGAAGTTGGAACAATGATCGAGATTCCAAGAGCTGCACTTACAGCAGATGAGATCGCAAAAGAAGCTGACTTCTTCTGCTTCGGTACAAACGACCTGACACAGATGACATATGGATTCTCTCGTGATGATGCTGGTAAGTTCTTAGATGCTTACTATGATGCTAAAATCTTCGAGAATGATCCATTTGCAAAACTCGACCAGACTGGTGTTGGTAAATTAATGGAGACAGCTATCAAATTAGGAAAACCTGTTAATCCAAACCTTCACATCGGTATCTGTGGAGAGCATGGTGGAGATCCATCTTCAGTAGAATTCTGCAACAAGATTGGTCTGGATTATGTATCTTGCTCACCATTCCGTGTACCAATTGCAAGATTGGCTGCTGCGCAGGCTGCAATTGCCCAGAAGAATGCTAAATAATTCATATGAATTAATAGAGCGTGTGAATTAGCTTATATCCCCCTCCAATCGATTGATTGGAGGGGATTTTTTTCCGATATTTAATGAATGTTTGCGGTATAAGGAATCCAATAGAGACGAATTGTATTAAGGAAAACTTTCGGCGGAGGAGAAGTTGATTATAAATTGCAAAAGTCGCGAAACAATCAACCAATTTAGGGAAAGGGGTTGATTGTAAATTGCAAAAAATCTTAAGAAAGTCAACTGATTCAGTGGATAAATTGACTACAATGCTCAAAAATCAAAATAAGCCAACGTATTGGAAGCTGGAGATTGCCCAGGAAGTAAACATTTCAATATTAAGTCAATAGAATAAGCGTAATGTTCTGACTGTAAATCAAAAAATCGAAAATAAATCAAGAAATCATATCAATAAATTGATCACAAATTAAAAAATCTAAAATAAGTCAAGAAATCATATCAATAAGTTGATTACAAATCAAAAAATCGAAAATAAATCAAGAAATCATATCAATAAATTGATCACAAATTAAAAAATCTAAAATAAGTCAAACAAATCAACGAAATAAGTTGATTATAAATCCAAGAAATTAAAAACCAATCAATTTTATACAAAGGAGTACACAGTATGCATGAGTTGCGACATATGCTTTTGCAGGAGCAGAAATATTTGGAGAAAATTATAAACAAAGCCAAAGAAGGATTAGAGACAGTGCCGGAAGGACATCTTCGAATTTCAAGAGATAAAAACAAGCCGCGGTATTATCAGTGCATAGACGATAGCAAAGGAAGTTATATTCCAAGAGCAGATACAGAATTACCGAGACTACTGGCGCAAAAAAGCTATAATGAGGCGGTAGTAAAAAAAGGAGAAGCAAAACTAAAACAAATCAAGAAAATAGTAAGAAACTATTTGGATGATGAAATTGAGAAGATTTATACATCTATGAACAAAGAAAGACAATTATTAGTAACTCCGATCGAGCCAACATGGGAGCAGTTGCTTACGAAATGGTATAAAGAAGAATATCAAGGAAAGGAATTCAGAGAGGGGGCACCACTGATTTTAACTGAAAAGGGAGAACGGGTTAGGTCAAAGTCAGAAAAGATACTTGCAGATTATTTTTATAGAAAAAATATCCTTTACAAATATGAAAAACCACTTTATTTGAAAGGTTATGGTACAGTGTATCCGGATTTTACTTTTTGGTCAAAGAAAACCTATCAAGAAATTTATTGGGAACATGAAGGAATGATGGACAAACCAGACTATGCAAGATCCGCAGTGCGAAAAATAGAATCTTATCAAATGAACCATATTTATCCGGGTGAGCGATTACTTATGACTTTTGAAACAGAGCAAGATATATTAAATTCAAAGATAATAGAAAACCTGACAGAAAAATATTTATTATGATAAATTGTAATAACGAATGCTGAGGAATAAAGAGTTTAATAAAATAGTGCTTTTGAATCATGAATGTTCACTGTCTAAATTATATTAAAAGTGCATCTCAAAGCTAGCGGGGATTACAAGAGCCGGGGAGGGGTTCCCGGCTTTGTCACTCTATAAAAGGTATATTATAGCATCGTTCTTTATTAGATATGTTTATATTTATACAACCAATAAGAATATGCCATTGTCAGGAATGATCCGGCGAAAATGAGAACCATAACAATTACAAACGCTACATTCTCACCAATCAAATTTAACAGAAGCCCCACAAGTATACACAAAATTCCGGTTGCAACGTAAACTTTTCCACCAAAACGATGTGTTCTGATCCAGTTCTCTTCACTGTTTAGAGTCCAAGGTACTTTAATTCCAATTGTGTAATTTTTTTTCAACTTAGGCATGTAATTTCCAATTAAAACAAAAAATACACCCAAGAGAATCAGAATAACTTCCACCATATTAACCTTAAAGCCAAGGGCTATCAGATAAGTAGCACCATTCAGTACCAATGACAATACTGGGATAATCCAGATAGTGATCATCATCGGTTTGCGGTGAATTGCCTTTTTGCGAGGATCAATTGATGTCAGGATCAAAAGGAATAACTGCATTGCGGCACAAAAACATGGCATAAAGAACACTGCTTTTGTCTTAGAAGCCCATCCATCGACTTCGCCGTTCATTCCCCAATGCATCGGAACTAGATTTGGCAGTTTATTCCACAATAACAAACCTGCCAAAATCGGCAAAAGTGTAATTACGATTGTGAGAATCCCCATCTTTTTATAATTTTTCATTACGTTACATCTCCCTTCAATTCGGATAACCATACCATAAGTTCTTCGACGACCGTTAGATTCAGATCATAGTAGATAAAATTCTTTTCCCTTGTCTCAGAAATCAAATCTGCTTTTTTTAAAATCTTTAAATGATATGAAATTGTTGCTTGAGTCATATCAAAATGCCCTGCAATCTCACCGGCAGAAAGTGCTCCGTTTTTCAGAAGCTCCAGAATTTGTCTACGCACAGGATCTGATAATGCTTTAAACGTTTCTGCAAATGCCAAATGATCTTCTCCTTTCTTTTAAACTATTTAGAAAAAAATCTAATTAGATGTTTATCTAAATATATCGCTAAAATTAGAATTTGTCAATTGAAAAACAAGAATATCTGGTATGTTCAGAATATCTGCATTATATTTTTCCAAAAGCCAGACAGACAATTCCATTGCAAGTGGAGAAGCAGCGGCTCCTGTTTTGGTTAACGCTGTGATTACGACAGAAGGAAGTTGAATCCCAGAAAGGACAACGAATACACCGGCAAGGATGGCAATTGTGGCGGGATTGACCATTTTACGAAGTCTTGTGGATACCGGTAAAGATTCTGTATGTTCAACAGGAGCAGTCAGATTCATACCAATTGTCCACATATAGTGGCCCACAGATAATAGCCTTTTTCCATGTTTGCCCAGAACCAATCCAGCATTTATTTGCAATATATTCACTCATAAAAAATATCTCCTTTGTTTAAAAATTTAGTTACTATACATACGACAAAAAGAGTCAGAGTCTTTTTCGTTTCATATTTTATTTTAAACGTGATACAGATTTTTGTGAATTTATGATTTCTTAATTGTGTTAGATAATATCTAATGATATACTTCTGTAAAAATCATTTTTTGAGGAGTGGGCGAAATGAATACACAGGAATTGAAATGTTTTCTTCGTGTCGCTGAACGGATGAGTTTTACCAGAGGAAGATGTTGCAGCGGTTATTGCGCTTGTCTCGAGCGGTTATGGTGTGGGAATTCTTCCGGAATATGTACTTGCTGAATCTGTAAAAGCATCGATACATTATGCCCGAATAAAAGAAAGTCCTCGGATTGAATATGGAATTATTCGTGGTGCAACGGCTAAAAATCCATATATCACAAGATTTTCAGATATTTTGGCAGCCCATATTCTTGGGGAGCAAATATAGATTAGAACAGTTGGCTGATGCAGAGAAGATTATAAAAAATGGGAGGAGCACAGGGATGAGAAACAAATTGGAAATCCCGGACACGATTTTAAAGCTGGAAGAATTATTAGAACAGGGACAATTTGAATTGATGTCAGATACAGTGATAGATGGAAAATTAAGAGTGGTTTATCTGATGAATGATGCGGTAGAGAGTTTTCTTGTGTTTGAGCAGGCTCGAATAACGGGAACGTATCGTAAGGAGTATGAAGGAGAGGTAGAAGCGTCTCTTAGCATACAAGAGAATAGCGATACGGGAAGGGATGAATTTGTACTGGTCGTACATCAGGATGATTCGGTATGTACTATCTTTTTCGAAAATCTTACATTAGAAATACATCTGTATGACTATGGAAAGGTTGGACATTTCTGGGTAGAAGGTTATGAGTATCTGAGACAGTTGGAATATCGCCTTGCCATTTTGCGAGACAAACGAGATTATCTCGGAGAAGAATATTGCAATGAGACAGAAAGAAAATTGGCGAATCTGGCGGATTTTCCGCCTTTGAATTATTGTTGTTATCCAGCGGTTCCTGAGAAATATATCGTACCAAAAGATAACCCGTGGATGCCGACAGATGAGGCTGTCAATGTAATGATGGAGCTGGCAGAGCAGGTGAATGATAAGAAATTGCAGAAGCTGTTCGTTTTCTATCGAAAACATTCGTGGAAATGTATGACGAAAAAAATTGCGAAGATGCTTCATAAGAATGCACATGCCAAAGTGGTAGATTTGTTGACCGAGAAACTGACGGTGGCAGCAGCAGAGTATCCGGAACGTCAATTTGATTTACAAGAGAAACAACATGCAGAGAAGCTGTTCGAGCTTGCGAGACAAAAACAGGCAGAATTGAAACAACAGGGAATCAAAGCTGATATACTTAGAGAAGAACCATTTTTGGCATCAAGAGATTCGCTTGAATACAAGGTGTATTTGATGGTGTGGCAGACCGAATCGAGTAATCGGACGGTGAAAATTGTACAGATAGAAAATAATTAGAAGCAGAAGGATGTTTTATTGTATAACGAGCACGTTGGAGCAATAAGATATCCTTTTTTCGTTACCAGACGTATTATAAAAGTCAAGAGAATAAAAAGGCAAGGGAATCCTTTTTTTAGTAGCAAAAAAAGACGGGGTGCTTTATAATAAAAGTAATTTATATATTACGAAGTTGCTGTGAAAATATGCGTATAGAAAGGGGCAAAAAGTATGGGACTTATAAAAGCTGCATTCGGCTCGTTTAACGGAACGATGGCGGATCAATGGAAAGAATTTTTTGTATGTGAGTCGCTGGATCAAGATGTATTAGCGGTGAAAGGACAGAAGAAAACTTCGGGACGTTCTGCAAACAAAAAGGGCAATGATAACCTGATCACAAGCGGTTCAGGGATTGCCGTGGCAGATGGACAGTGTGCTTTGATCGTGGAGCAGGGGAGAATTGTCGAAGTGTGTGCAGAACCGGGAGAATACACCTATGATGCATCGACAGAACCGACAATTTTTGCAGGCAATCTTTCAGACTCCATCGGAAGTGTATTTGAGACGATTGGGAAACGTTTCACCTATGGTGGAGATACGGCGAAAGACCAGAGAGTGTATTATATCAATACAAAAGAATTGATGGACAATAAATTCGGTACACCGAATCCGGTTCCGTTCCGGGTAGTGGACCGTAACATCGGGTTAGACATTGACGTATCGGTTCGGTGTAGTGGCGTGTATTCTTACCGCATTTCCAATCCATTGTTATTCTATGCAAATGTATGCGGAAACATCGAAGGAGAATTCCGAAGAGAGGAGATTGAACATCAACTCAAAGCAGAATTTATCAGTGCATTGCAGCCTGCATTCAGTACGATTTCGACCATGGAGATTCGTCCTAGTGCATTGCCTGGACATGTAACAGAGCTTTGCAATGCGTTAAATGCGGCGTTGACGCAGAAGTGGATTGAGACCAGAGGATTACAGATTATGACGGTAGCAATCGGTTCGATAACGCTTCCGGAAGAAGATGCAGAGATGATCAAGCAGGCACAGCGTTCGGCAATGCTTCGAGACCCTCTGATGGCAGCGGCTACATTGACAGGTGCTCAGGCAGATGCGATGAAAGCAGCGGCAGGGAACAGTGCCGGTGTGATGACCGGATTTATGGGCATGGGTATGGCAAATCAGGCCGGTGGAATCAACACTCAGAACCTCTATCAGATGGGAATGGAGCAGCAGGCAAGCCAGATGCAACAGGCGCAGTATGGACAGTCGCAAGAATGGCAGCAGCCTGCGCAGCAACAAGTAGCGCAACCGGCTGACAATCAGTGGATCTGTTCTTGTGGAACAACAAATACCGGAAAGTTCTGTACGGAATGTGGAAAACCAAAGATGGTTCCACAAACGCAGTGCAGAAACTGTGGATGGAAACCGGAAGATGCCAGTCATCCGCCAAAATTCTGTCCGGAATGTGGAACTCCGTTTCAAGCTTGATGACAAAGGAGAAGGCCTATGAGTGAATTGATGCAATACAAATGCCCATGTTGTGGAGGGGCGATAGAATTTAACAGCTCGGTTCAAAAGATGAAGTGTCCGTATTGCGATTCAGAGTTTGAGATGGAAGCGCTGAAAGAGTATGATGAGGCACTGAAAAAAGAAGAAACGTACAAGGATGAAGCAAATTGGGAGAATCCTGCGAACCGAGAATGGCAGGAAGATGAGCAGGAAAAGATGAATATCTATGTCTGCCAGTCTTGCGGGGGAGAAATTGTATGTGATGAGAACACAGCGGCTATGTCTTGCCCGTACTGTGATAATCCGGTTGTCATGAAAGGAAAATTAAGCGGTGACTTAAAACCGGATTATGTGATTCCGTTTCAGTTGGAAAAGGAAGATGCGAAGAAACAATTTCAGCAGCATTTAAAAGGCAAAGTATTACTGCCAAAAGTATTTCGAACAGAAAATCATATTGATGAGATAAAGGGAATCTATGTTCCGTTTTGGTTATTTGATGCGGATACGGATGCAAATTTGCGCTACCGGGGAACGAAGACTCGTGTGTGGAGTGACTCCAAATACGATTATACGCAGACCAGTTATTATGCAATCGGACGGCATGGAAAGATGCGCTTTGAACAGGTTCCGGTGGATGGTTCATCAAAGATGCCGGATGACTTGATGGAATCCATAGAGCCGTATGATTTTAGTAAAGCCGTAGATTTTCAGACAGCATATTTGGCAGGATATCTGGCAGATCGATATGATGTGGATGCAAAACAAAGTGAGAATCGGGCAAATGAGCGGATTCGAACCGGTGCAGAAAGTGAAATCCGAAAAACAATCAAGGGGTATGATACATTGATTCCGGAAAATATTTCGATTCAATTGAAAAATGGAGCGTCTCATTATGCACTTTATCCGGTATGGATCTTAAATACGACATGGAAGGGCAAGCAATACATATTTGCAATGAATGGACAGACCGGAAAATTTGTAGGAAATCTTCCGACAGACAGAAATGCGTATGTGAGATGGTTACTTGGACTGACAGCAGGAATCGGTGCAGCAGTGTTTGGTATTCTTTCCCTTATATGGGTGATATAAGGAGGTGCACAGAGTATGAAGAAAATTTGGAAACATATGGTGATATTACTTCTGTGTACGATGTTATGTAGTGGTGCAGGGTACTATCAGGTAAATGCAGAAGATACAAATACGACACAGGAAGATGCTCAAAGTGAACAAAATGGACAGATTCCGGATGAACGATTATTACCACGATTGGTAGATGATGCTGATTTGCTGGATAGTTCGGAAGAAGAGGAACTTGAAAGCGAGTTAGATGAAATCAGCGAACGCCAGCAATTCGATGTGGTTGTGGTGACTGTGAACAGTTTGGAAGGAAAGACTTCGCAGGATTATGCAGATGATTTTTATGATTATAACGGATATGGTTATGGCAGTGATCATGATGGCGTTTTGTTGCTTGTGAGTATGGAAGATCGTGACTGGTATATCAGTACAACCGGGTATGGAATTACAGCAATCACGGATGCCGGAAGAGAGTATATTTCAGACCAGTTTGTATCATATTTAAGTGATGGAGAGTATCTGGAAGCATTTGAAACATATGCAAATCTCTGTGATGAATTCGTAACGCAGGCGGATACCGGTGAAGCATATGATTCGGGAAATATGCCGAAAGGAGAGTATGCGTGGGCCCTTTATCTGGGAATTGCAATTCTTGTGGGACTTCTCATTGCACTGATTATTGTTGAATGTATGAGACGGCAACTGAAATCAGTGCGTATGCAGAACTCTGCTGAAAATTATGTGAAGAAAGGTACTATGATTATAGATGGAAAATATTCACATTTTTTATATGCACAGACTACCCGGCGTAAAAAGCCGGAACCATCTACAAGTTCTGGCTCCAGCACACATGTGTCATCGTCAGGAACGACACATGGAGGCGGTGGCGGAAAGTTTTAACGTATACCGGTAGCATTTTAATAAAAAGAAAAGAGTATTTCTAAATACCGGTTACATACTAGACCGTCAGGATACTGATGGGAGTATGAATCAAGGGCTTAAGAAATACTCTTTTTTCTTACTTGAGATGGCATACACGAATCGGGTAAGTAGTCAGGTATGACACAGTATAAGTTGGTGAAAATATTATTCGTCCCAGCCTTCGTAGAAACGAATATTAACCAAAATGTTGCGAATAAATTCATTTTCTTTCAAGGTGATGTCACTTTCATCGGATACCGGTGGAAGTTGCACATCGTCTTCTTCCAATTCTACAGTAATCCAGTCACGTGCCGCTGCATTTGCATTGTCAAGGACATCAAAGAGCGTATCACCCTCTGCGGTGCAACATTCCAAATCCGGAAAGTATGCTTTATAGCTTCCGTTTTCTTCTTGATGAAAAACAGCAGGATATATAAATTTCATGAGTTTGCCTCCTTTTCTTAAGTTCCGATTGTAATCTGTCTGTTCCGGTTCAAAAAGGATGAATCAGAACAATCTGATAAAATCACTATAATAGTATATAATAGGATGAACGAATCGGCAAGGTATCCGAAGCATTCTTTTGGAGAACCGATGTATGAAAATGTGTACACAAGGCAAATAGAAAGAGGATGGAAAATTATGGATTGCGCGGAGGATGTGAGGAGGAAAATTTACTGTGAACAGTAACTAATAATCGGATTTCGGATTTGTGGAATTTTCCGATTTTATATAGATTTGAAAAAGAAAAATTGACAAGACAAAAAGACTCAAGATATGATTAAAAAAGGGCAAAGATTTGGGGGGTAAATAAGAGGGAAAGAAAATTTGAAAGAATTGATGAAAAAGAAGCAGCAGAAGAAACGTCTGTTGCAGGCAATTAAAATTGCAGTAGGAAGTAGTGCTGCGATTTATGTTGCGCAATTATTGAACCTGGAGTACGGAATTTCAGCGGGAAGTATCGCACTTTTGACACTGGTGACAACGAAGTGGGAGACAGTAAAGTTGTCCTGGTTTCGACTGGTGACATTTTTGATTTCTTCGATACTTGCGTGGGTGGTATTTACGCAGATTCAGTCCGAGTGGCTGGCGTACGGTGCATATACATTCTTAGTCGTTATCATCTGTGAAGAGTTTGGATGGAAAGCAACCATATCGGTAAATGCGGTTATCGGGATGCATTTTATGCTCGAGAGAGATTTTGAATTCCGATTTATTTTTAACGAGTTTCTTCTGGTGTTGATCGGAATCACAGTTGCGGTGATTTTGAACTTGTTCTACGATTATGCAGGGCAAAGAAAGAATCTTGTGAACAGTATGCGTTATACAGAAAATCGAATGCAGATGATTCTCGGGGCAATAGCTGCATATTTGGCCAATAAGGAGATGCAGTATGATATCTGGGCAGAGATACGAGAGCTCGAATCACAGATTCACGTGTTTATCGATGATGCGTATGAGTATCAGGATAATACATTCCAATCACACCCGGAATATTACATCGATTATTTCGAGATGCGTATGAAACAATGCAATACGATACATAACTTACATTATGAGATGAAGCGAATCCGTAAGATGCCGAAGCAGGCGCGGATTATTTCGGATTATGTATTGTATATGATGGACTATGTAGTGGAACGTAATGAACCGACAGCTCAGATGCAGAAACTGGAAGAGATATTCCGGCAGATTAAAGAGGAGGAACTTCCGACTACAAGAGAGGAGTTCGAAAGTCGTGCGATGCTGTATCACATATTGATGGATCTGGAAGAGTTTTTGGTGTATAAAAAACGTTTTGTGAACAGTCTGGATGAGAAGCAAAAAGAGCGGTACTGGTATCAGGGAAAATGATAAGAAATAAGGAATATATGCTGTGGTTTCCTTGACAACGCTAAGTGGCAGTGTTACACTTTTATTGTTATTAGGAAACGTAGATAGAGGTTGCATTTTTTATGAGTATGATGTCGGATGGACAGGGACAGAAGAAGTCATCAAAAAGGAGAAGATGCCGAAAGGATATAGTAAAACCTGGTACTGTATCACTTGGGCGTGGCGTGAAGAACGACACGACTGTCATCGCAGGATGGGGAGCTATCTGATTTATACAGCATGTATATTTTAGAACGGCGCATCTTGCCGTTTCTTTTTATGTTGCAAGGCATATGAGCATGATAGAGAGAAGTGTAAACAGACGATGGGGATGCTCCCAAAGTCAATATGGCATGTTGCAGCATAAGGTAATCCATCAGGGTAACAACAATGTTGAAGATTTAGGAGGACAAAGAAGTGGCAATTTTTAAAGGCGCAGGTGTAGCACTTATTACACCAATGAAAGACAATTATGAAGTGAATTATGATAAATTGGACGAGATTCTGGAAGAGCAGATTGCAAACCAGACAGATTCGATTATCATCTGTGGTACAACAGGTGAATCAGCTACCATGACAGAGCAGGAACATCTGGATGTCATCAAATTCGCGATTGAGAGAGTGAACCATAGAATTCCGGTAATTGCAGGTACAGGCTCTAATTGTACAGCAACAGCAGTTCAGTTGTCCAAAGAGGCAGCAGAGGCAGGAGCTGACGGACTTCTTGTAGTAACACCATATTATAACAAAGCAACACAGAACGGATTGATTGCGCATTATACAACAATTGCAAATGAAGCGAAAGCACCGATCATTCTGTATAACGTACCGAGCCGTACAGGTTGTGCAATTCAGCCTGCAACAGTTGCTCAGCTTGTAAAGAATGTAGATAATATCGTCGGAATCAAAGAGGCATCCGGAGACATCGGTAATGTAGCACAGATTATGCACTTATGTGATGGCAATGTAGATTTGTATTCAGGTAATGACGATCAGGTTGTACCGCTTCTTTCTTTGGGCGGAATCGGTGTAATCTCTGTATTATCGAACGTGGCACCGACATATGTACATGATATGGTATACAGATATTTGTCAGGAGATACAGCAGGAGCATGTAAGATGCAGTTAGATGCACTTCCGCTGTGTGATGCATTGTTCTGTGAAGTGAATCCTATTCCGGTCAAAGCAGCAATGAACATGCTCGGAAAAGAGTGTGGACCACTCAGAGCACCTTTGACAGAGCTGGAGCCACAGCACAAAGAGCAGTTAAAGAAAGCAATGCAGGAATTTGGAATTCTGTAAGAATAGAGGGTGATCGACACAGCATGTTGTGAGTCATCAGAAAGAAACGTGAGAGAACGGGGCAGGCACCAGAGTGTGTCTGCCTTTTTCATATTTGCGTGCCATGGGTGAGGTTTAACGGGTGAAAGTTAGAAGAATGTTGATGTGATTACAAATAGAAAGCCCAAAAGTGAATAAAGAATAAATTTTATGAAATGGAGAGTATAAGATGAAATATTTTGACTGTCATGCAGATACATTGACACAGATTATCAAAGAAGGAGAAACGCTGGAAAAGAATACTTGCGATATTGATTTACAACGTATAGAAAAATTTGCCGATACGTACACGCAGATTTTTGCAATCTGGAAAAATCGGAAAGAGATTCTGACGGGAACGGAAAGCAGTGTTTTTCGTAAGAGCTATGAGAAAGCGATAGAATTATTGCAAAAAGAAGAAAACAAAATCCGGTTGTGCACATCGGCAAAGGAAATGGAAGATGCGTATCAGAATGGAAAAGCTGCCGCATTTTTATCAGTTGAAGACGTATCGATCATGGGGGAAGAGGTAGAACGGATTCGTGAACTTGGTTTTTCCTTTGCTCTATTATCATGGAATTATGAAAATGAATATGCTTGTGGTGCAGCTACGAATCAGGAGCAAGGACTGACTGATAAAGGTCGGGATATCGTAAAATGTTTGCTGCAACAGGGAATTGTCCTGGATGTTTCACATTTGTCAGATCAAGGGGTAGAAGATCTGTTTCAAATGACGGACAAACCAATCATAGCATCGCATTCCAATATAAGGGCATTATGCAATCATCCGAGAAATCTAAAAAAAGAACAGATTCAGGAATTAATCCGAAGAAAGGGATTGATTGGGATGAATTACTATCGGAATTTTGTCGGCGGAACAGAAGATATCGAAGCAATTATAAGACATATGGATGCAGTGTTGAACTTGGGCGGCGAAGATGTACTTGCGCTTGGTGGAGATTTTGACGGATGCAGCGGAGAATTTCCGGATGGAATACAAGGCGTGCAGTCAATGCCTGCTTTGAGAAAGGCAATGTTGGAACATGGATTTGGGGAGAAACTGGCCGAGAAGGTATTTTTTGAAAATGCGAGGGTATTTATTGAAAGAAATCTGTGATGGGAATAAAAGAAACCACCAAAGCTCACCTAAAGCTCACTCAAAGCCAAAGCATTTCTTGACATCACTCAAACAAAAGTCTTACAATAGAAAGAACGATGCAGTTGTTCCGAACATAATCGAAGGAGACAACAATAGGAGCGAAAACGAGATAAAAGATACATAAAGAAGAAAAGGAAATGAGGGGATAATTCTGAATCAGCAAAAAGGTTTTTATAGAAACTTTTTCAGCATATATGTTGCGCTTGTGCTACAGAATGTCATTACAATCAGTGTGAATCTGGCGGACAATGTAATGCTTGGGGCATACAGTGAAACCGCATTATCGGGGGCAGCGGCGGTAAACCAGATACAGTTTGTCTATCAACAGTTATTATTGGCACTGGGAGATGGACTGGTTATTTTCTGTAGTCAGTATTGGGGCAAGAAACAGACCGGACCGATGAAGAAGATTGCGGCAACAGCGATGTATGCAGCAATCTTTATTGCAGTACTTTTGTTTGGACTGGTGAGCTTCTTTCCATATCAGGCGGTTGGAATCTTCACAACAGACGGACCGATTATTGAAGCGGGAGTAAGTTATTTGAATGTCATCCGATTTACATATCTGTTCTTTGCAATCACGCAGATTCTGCTGGCAACGATGCGAAGTGTCGAGACGGTCAAGATTGCATTCCAGTTATCTGTGATGACATTTTTCGTGAACTGTGGAATCAATTATGTATTGATCTTCGGACATTTCGGGGCACCGGAACTTGGAATTGTCGGAGCTGCGATCGGAACGTTGACTGCGCGGATTATGGAGATTATTGTACTGATTTTCTATATCAAGAAGAAAGATAAGAAATTACAGATCCGATTATCAGATTATTTTTCACTGGATAAACAGTTGGCAAAAGATTATGCGAGAATTACCGCTCCAATGGTATTTACACAAGGATTGTGGGGAGTGAACACTGCTTTACAGACAGCAATTCTCGGTCATATGACGGCAACGGCAATCGCAGCAAACAGTGCGGCATCGACCTTGTTCTTGTTGATGAAGTCCACAGCGGTCGGAGCGGCATCAACAGCATCGATTATTATCGGCAAAGCAATTGGAGCGGGAGACATCAATCAGGTAAAAAACTATGCGAAAAGATTACAGAGATTGTTTATTGTTATCGGCGTATGTTCCGGAATTGTGTTGTTCTTCCTTCGAATTCCATTCTTGTCATTGTATGATCTGAAGCCGGAGACGATGGAGATGACCAATACCTTCCTGATGATCTTAAGTGTTGTCTATGTGGGCATGGCCTATCAGATGCCGACCAACAACGGAATCATTCGAGGCGGCGGACATACGATGTTTGTTGTAAAGATGGACTTGATCAGTATATGGGGAATCGTCATTCCGTTATCACTTTTCATGGCATTTGTTGTAAAAGCATCACCGGCGGTCGTTGTGTGCTGTCTGAATGCAGACCAGATATTCAAATGCGTTCCGGCATTTTTGGAGTCACATTATGGTAACTGGATTCGAAAACTGACAAGGGACGAAGCGTAAATCACAATTTTGCTGCTGACAAGGGATGAAGTGCAAACTACAATTCTGATGTTGCTGAAAATGAGACACAAAAGATGATGGAAGAATGTAAAGCGGGAGCAGTTGTATGGATTTCAAGAAATTAACAAAACAGGAGAAGTTTTTGAAAAAGTTATATCAGGGGCAGTATCATGAGTTATTGTCCGTTCCCATGCAGTATGCTGCGTATCAGGCTTTTATAAAAGAACATCCACAGTTGATGATACAGGAAGATTTATATACAAAGTATTCGAAAAATCATCGTGGAATTACAGTTGCGGATGTGGAAGAGACTGCAGCCAACGGGGAAATTAATGTGGTACGACATGAGCGGTATTCCTACCCGGTTCTGCACAACCATTCTTATGTAGAAATAGCTTATGTCTACAGTGGACAATGTACGCACTATGTAGAGAACCAGTCTTTTGAAATGAAAGAAGGGGATTTGTGCATTCTCGCACCGGATGCAATGCATGCCATTACGGCATTGGATGATGAAACGATTGTACTCAATATTCTAATGAGTAAAAAGCAATTGGATGATTCCTTTCTTGCAATGGTGAAGGAAAAACATTTACTTGCAGAATTTTTTGAAAATATCTTATATGGCAAGAGTGTAAGTCCGTACATTATCTTCCCAACAGAAAAGGATGCATGGATGAAACAGGTGTTTGAGCATATGTTTCAAGAGGCACAGGAGCAGAAATATGCTTATCAGCAGAGTCTGGAGTTGTATGTCCGTCAGCTATTTATTCATATCATTCGCAATTATGAGATGATGGCGCAAGTGTCCGAACCTCTGGATAGAAAGCCGGATGAAAATGTAGTTGCAGTGCTCGGATATATTTCTGTGAATTATAATAAAGTGACGTTAAAAGAAGTTGCAGAATTCTTCAATTACAGTGAATCTTATATGAGCCGGATGTTGAAAAAATATACAGGAAAGACATTTGGAGCACTTGTAAATTCACTGCAAATGAAATGTGCGGCGGAGTTTTTGACGACAACGGAAAAAAGTTTATCCGAAATCGGGCAGGAAGTTGGCTGTTTTGATTACAGTCATTTTAGCAAGAAATTTAAAAAAGAATATGGGATGACACCGGATATGTATCGGAAACAGCATGGTTAGATTCTGGGGAAAATATAGCCGGAAACAGATATTTACATAAAATTACTGAGATATATACATAAAAGGTCATAAATTTACATCACAGAGGGAAAATATATACATTTTTTTCAAAGGAGATTCCAGTATAATACATCCTAGATAAAGACGTAAAACGTAAGAATCAGGAGGTTTATTGTATGAGTAATCGAGTGGAAGAAAATCATATTTTCCCTTTTTTATGGATGCGTGGAGAGGAAGAAAGTATCTTAAGAAATGAAATCCAGAAAATTCATGAGTGTGGAATCGGAGCGGTATGTGTGGAGGCACGTCCACATGATGGCTTTTGTAAAGAGGGCTGGTGGCATGATATGGATATTGTCATCGATGAGGCAAAAAAACATGATATGAAGATTTGGATCTTGGATGATAAACATTTCCCTACAGGATATGCAAACGGGCTAGTAGCAGAGAAGTATCCGGAACGTAAAAAAACGTACATAACAACAACGGTTGCAGATGTATTTGGAAGTGGCGGATATCAGACGCTGGACGTCAGCAGAATGCTCCGTCCGACAATCGGATATTGGGAAATCGGCAATCCGGTCGATATGGAAGAGCGAGCAAACAACAAGATTCTTGCTGTTGTGGCAATTCGCTGTGCAGAAGGACGTCTGTTCCATGAGGATACGATTGATCTGACAGACAAAGTGGATGGAGACTATGTAAACTTCGAGTTGCCAAAAGGACAGTGGAGAGTACATGTTATCTACAAGACAAAGACAGACGGCGGTGACGATACATATATCAATATGATCGACAGAGAATCTGCAAGTACACAGATTGAAGCGGTATATGAGCCACATTATAAACAGTATAAAGATGAATTCGGTAAAACAATTGCAGGATTCTTCTCAGATGAGCCACAGTTTGGTAATATCAAGGAAGTATGTTTCGATGCAAAACTCGGCAAGCCAAAGATGCCGTTGCCGTGGAGTGATGAACTGCAGCAGATGATGGAAGAAAAATATGGTTCAGAATATGTAAAATATCTTCCATATTTATTTGAAGAGACAGAAGAAAAAGACAAACAGATGCAGATGCGTTTTGATTATATGGATTTTGTCTCTAAATTGTATCAGAAGAACTTCAGTGAGCAGCTTGGCGACTGGTGCAAAGCGCATGGTGTTGAATATATCGGACATGTTGTAGAAGACAATGGTACACACAGTCGACTTGGTATGGGAGCAGCACATTATTTCCGCGCGATGGCAGGACAGGATATGGCAGGAATCGATGTGATCGGTGGACAGGTGATATATGGAGCACCGACACAGACTCGTAAACAGATGACCGAGATTGACGGAGAGTTCTTCCACTATGCATTAGGAAAAATGGGAGCTTCCTGCGGACA
>DAVZKO010000033.1:0-28374 GCA_052272205.1 Schaedlerella sp.
TGCCACAGAACAAAAAGGATGTGTTGACATTACTTGCGGCAACAGAAGAAATGGCGACAGAGTATGCAGACCGTCCGATCATTACAATGTCGATGTCAGGAGCCGGCGTGATCAGCAGATTGTGTGGGGAAGTGTTTGGCTCCGCTCTGACATTTGGTGCGGTTGGTAAAGTATCAGCACCGGGACAGATGGGAATCGAAGATTTGACAACGGTATTAAGTCTGCTTCATAAGAGCTTGTAATACGTGGGAAAATAAATCTGCGAAAAGAAATTTATAACGACGTAATTTGAAAAATTTGTATGCAAAAAAGATATGGATTCAAGGATACTTAAAATATGAAGAAAATAGTGAATTGGTTGGATGAAAATTTTGAGGAACTTCTGCTTGGAATCGCTCTGGCAGCGATGGCTGTGATCATGGGGATTCAGGTGGTTGCAAGATATTTGTTTGGGGCGTCACTGTCCTGGTCGGAAGAGCTGACCCGCTATATATTTATATGGGCGGCATTCTTGAGTGTCAGTTATTGTACAAAGAAATGTATATCGATTAAGATAGAGCAGTTTGTCGTGTTTTTCTCGAAACGCGGCAAAGCACTGCTCAAAGGGATCAATCATACATTGGAACTGATGTTGTTTCTGTATTTGATTCCGTTTGCATGGAGATATTTTATGTCGGCGGTAACAAATGGACAGACCAGTCCGGCGATGGAAATTCCGATGTATTATGTGCAGGCGGCACCGCTGGTTGGATTTGTCCTGGCGGTAATTCGTATTTTCCAGCGCTGGTTGATTGAATGGAAACGGGTATTTGAGAAAGGGGAATAGGATGCCGGCAGTTGTAGTGTTTATCTTATTTGTTATATGTCTGATCATCGCAATTCCAGTATCCATTTCGCTTGGAATTGCATCGGTACTTCCGGGAGCGTTGGATCCGTCTTTTACTGCCAGCGGAACGTTTGTAGTGCGTTCGATGCTGGGCGGTGTGGATAGCTTTCCGCTTCTCGCAGTTCCGATGTTTGTTTTATCCGGAATCATTATGGCGAGAGGTGGGATTTCCAGAAAGCTGTTCGATGTATTTGCCTATTTTATGGGAAAATGGACAGCGGGGATGCCATGTGCCGTTATTGTGACATGCTTGTTCTACGGAGCAATCTCCGGTTCCGCACCGGCAACCGTGGCAGCGGTGGGAAGTATGACGATTCCGATTCTGGTGGAAATGGGATACGACAAGAAATTTGCAACCGCACTTGTGGCAGTTGCCGGAGGACTTGGAGTTATCATTCCGCCGAGTATTCCGTTTATCATGTACGGAATGGCATCCGGAGCATCGGTCAGCGACTTGTTTTTGGCGGGAGTAATTCCGGGGGTGATGATTGGCGGCCTATTGATGCTATATGCTGTTTTGTATTGTAAAAAGCATGGAGAAAATCAAGAAAAGAAGATGGCTATGGTGGGAGAACTTCACCGAAAAGGATTGCTAAGAGTACTGAAAGACAGTATATTTGCTTTATTAAGCCCGGTCATTATTCTTGGATGTATTTATACCGGTGTGGCTTCGCCGACAGAGGCGGCCGTTATATCCGTGTTTTATGCATTGGTGATAAGTTTGTTCATATATAAAAGCATTCGTGTAAAAGATATCTGGGCAATGCTGATAGAATCAATCCGCACATATGCGCCAATCCTATTTATTCTGGCGGCATCGGTTGCATTTTCCCGTGTGCTTACATTGATGCAGGTGCCACAGGAAATCAGCAGTTGGATCTTGACACATTTTACAAATAAGGTTGTTTTGTTATTGGTGTTAAATATATTCCTTTTGATTGTGGGAATGGTGATGGATACCACGCCGGCTATTTTGATTCTAACCCCGATCTTACTTCCAATCGTGGAGGCGGTCGGAATGAATCCGGTTCATTTTGGAATTATTATGGTGGTGAATCTGGCAGTTGGGTTCGTGACTCCGCCAATCGGAGTCAATCTGTTTGTGGCAAGCTCTTTGACGGATGTGTCGGTGATGGATATTACGAAGCATGCGATTCCGATGATCGGATACTTTTTGCTTGCGTTGTTGATCGTGACATTTGTGCCTGCTGTGAGTCTGGCATTGTTGTAAGGTGCTTATATAAGTAGGAAGACTCTTGGAGCAAGCTGTTTGTTAGTACAAAAGCATGTGTTGCTACAAAAGGTTGTATGTGATTGCGAGAGGAGAAGCATATGAATAAGAAGATAATCTGTGGGATTGCTACTGTTTTGTGTGTGGGAATCCTTGCGGGATGCGGAAACCGTACAAAGTCGGAGCAGAGCGGGAAACAAAAGGTATTGGACAGTCAGAAAATGAATCAGCAGATTGGAGTGGAAGAGTTGTCTGAAAAACAGACACAGCGCTATGCATATCCACTTGGAAGTGCCAGTCCGGAAGATACGGTGACACAGATTTATGCAGAGAAATTTGCAGAAGAAGTGGACCGATTAAGTGATGGCAGAATTCAGATTATGGTATATCCAAACAGTGTGCTGGGCGGTGACCGGGAATTGTTGGAGAGCTGTTATGACGGCGATATTCCTTTCGTTGTGCAAAATACAGCTCCACAGGTGAATTTTATCAAAGATACGGCAGTGTTTGATACACCTTGTGTGTTTGAAAATATTGACGAGATGCGGGAGCAAATCGATGACCCAGAATTTATGGAGGCAATCGAGGAGTCCTATCGGGATGCGGGATATGAATTGCTTGGCTACGCAGATCAGGGCTTCCGTGTAATGTCTACAAATAAGGCGGTTATCTCGTTCAGCGATTTTAAAGGACAGAAAATCCGTACAATGGAAGATGCATATCAGTTGAATTTTTGGAAACAATTGAAAGCCAATCCGACACCGATGAGTTTCAGTGAGGTATATATCGGACTCCAGCAGCATACGATCGATGCACAGGAAAATCCATATGAAGTCATCGTATCCAATCGACTGTATGAACAGCAGAAATATATCGTAGAAACGAATCATATGCCACATTTAATCTCTTTAATTGTAAGCGAAGCGTTCTATGAAAAACTTCCGAAAGAAGATCAGGAGATATTAAAAGCGGCAGAAGAAATAGCCAAAGATTATGCAAGGACACAGGCAGATGAACGAATCAGTGAGAAGATTCAGGTGATTGAAGAGAGCGGAACCAAGATCATCACGCTGGATTCCGAAGTCAGAGCACAGATGGAAGCGGCTGCGAAGCCGGTGCTTGAGGCAATTCAGGAAGTGGTGGCGCCGGAGGTGTTTGAGAGGTATACGCGGTGACGGGAGAAAAGGTGCTTTATTTAGGGCGTTAGGCTGTAAAACAAGCGTGTACAGTCGCTTAACAAACAAAACTTCAAATGTTATTGCACCCTAACTCAAATAGGTTTATAATGATACACGGTTAAAAAATGCAAAGGAGAGAACAAGATGAGCATTAAAATTGGTATTTTAGGATATGGTAACCTTGGTAGAGGTGTTGAGTGTGCAATCAGACAGAATGCAGATATGGAACTGGCAGCAGTGTTTACACGTAGAGATCCTGCAACTGTTCAGATTATGACAGAGGGAGTTCCGGTATGCCGCATCGCAGATGCACAGGACTGGAAAGATAAAATAGATGTATTGATTCTTTGTGGAGGTAGTGCAACAGACCTTCCGGAGCAGACACCGGTATATGCAAAGATGTTCAATGTGATTGACAGTTTTGATACACATGCAAGAATTCCAGAACATTTTGCAAATGTTGACGCAGCAGCAAAAGAAGGTGGACATGTTGGAATTATCTCAGTAGGCTGGGATCCGGGAATGTTCTCTTTAAATAGATTATATGCGAATGCAATCCTTCCGGATGGAAACGATTATACATTCTGGGGCAAAGGTGTAAGTCAGGGACATTCAGATGCCATTCGTCGTGTAGAAGGTGTTAAAGATGGTAAACAGTATACAATTCCTGTAGAGGCAGCTTTGGAAGCAGTTCGTAATGGAGAGAATCCAGAACTCACAACAAGACAGAAACATACAAGAGAGTGTTTTGTTGTTCTTGAAGAAGGCGCAGATGCAGCAAAAGTAGAAGAAGAAATCAAAACAATGCCAAATTATTTCTCTGATTATGATACAACAGTACATTTCATCAGTGAGGAAGAATTAAAGGCGAACCACAGCGGAATTCCACATGGTGGTTTTGTTCTTCGCAGTGGTAAGACGGGTTGGAACGGAGAGAACAAACATCTCATCGAATATAGCTTGAAACTGGATTCCAATCCGGAATTCACATCTTCTGTATTGATAGCTTATGCAAGAGCAGCTTACAAACTTGCCCAGGAAGGACAGACAGGATGCAAGACTGTATTTGATATCGCTCCGGCATATTTGAGTCCAAAGAGTGGAGAAGAACTGAGAAAGAATATGCTGTAAAGAGAGCTGGATAAAAGCATGGTATCGGTCGAGAAAATGACAGAGACCATGCTTTTTTGCAACTTAAAATTCAATCTGTTTTTTCACTTCTTCAATATCCCCGGTAAAGATAATTCCGTCCATGCCGGCAGCTTTGGCACCCTCGATATTTTTCGGAAGGTCATCGATAAAGAAACATTCTTCCGGTTTGACCTGACAGTGCTCAAAGAAATATTCGTAAATATTCAAATCCGGCTTTGCCATCTTGATCGGTCCGGAAAATACTACGCCGCTGAAAGATTTTAACAAATCAGAATCAGTCATATAATCGGCAAAATAAGTCGGAGCGTTCGATAACAGATAAATCGGAACCTGACGTTCGTTTAATTCGTTAATAAATGCAATCGTATTTGGATGGAAGGTCACTTCTTTTGGCCAGTCGCGGAAAAAGGTACGAACTGTCTCATGAAGCCGCTCTGGTGTCAGTTCCAGAGTACTTTGCAGATAGTCCTCATATTCGAGAATTCCGCGATCCAAATCCAGCCACTGGCGGTAAACGATGTCACGCAACAGGTCAGAATCTTCGTCAGAGTCACAAAATGCTCTTAAAATTGCAAGTCCGTCGAACTTGGCAATGACATTTCCAAAATCAAATACAATGTTTTTATATTTCATATAAGCGCCTCTTTTCTACTCATTTTCGAGCAAATAATATAAAATTTCTCTAAATTACTTCTATTTTACAATACATCAGGTAGTGTTTCAATTGCATAAATGTGAAAAATAAGGTATACTTACCACTGAATGTATTCGCTAAAAGGAGGTTTCCGGGAAATATATAGCGGAAGTCAGAGGCGAATGGATTCACAGAGGTAAGCTATATGAATAATATATAGTACAGTAGTAACAAAAGAGTTTTTTGAAAATTATGGGAGAGTTAGTAATATGTGTGGAATTGTAGGATTTAACGGATATAAAAGTGCAGCTCCGGTTTTGTTGGATGGATTGGCAAAGTTAGAGTATCGTGGATATGATTCAGCAGGAATTGCCGTTCGTGACGGAGAATCGGATGCACGTGTTGTAAAAGCAAAAGGCCGTTTGAGTGTATTGTGTGAGAAAACGGATGATGGGCGTGCAGTGCTTGGTAACTGTGGTATCGGTCATACAAGATGGGCAACACACGGAGAGCCATCCGAGACAAATGCACATCCGCATACGAGTGATGATGGCAATGTTGTTGGTGTTCACAACGGAATCATCGAGAACTATCAGGAGCTGAGAGAGAAACTTCTGAAAAAAGGATATGAGTTCTATTCAGAGACAGACACAGAAGTGGCAATCAAGCTGATCGATTATTATTATAAGAAATATCTCGGAACTCCGATCGATGCGATCAACCATGCTATGGTTCGTATTCGTGGTTCTTATGCATTGGCAGTTATGTTCAAAGAGTATCCGGAAGAGATTTATGTGGCAAGAAAAGACAGCCCGATGATCTTGGGTGTCGGAGATGGTGAGTCTTATGTTGCATCCGATGTTCCGGCTATTTTGAAATATACAAAGAACGTATATTATATCGGTAATATGGAAATTGCCCGCCTGCAGAAAGGAAATATCACTTTCTATAACCTGGATGGAGATGAGATCCAAAAAGAACTCGTGGAAATCAAATGGGATGCAGAGGCAGCAGAAAAAGGCGGATTCGAGCATTTCATGATGAAAGAGATCCACGAACAGCCAAAGGCAGTGGAAGATACATTGAATTCGGTTGTCAAAGACGGTAAGATCGATTTGTCAGAAGTTGGTCTGACAGAGGAAGAGATTAAGGAAATCAGTCAGATTTACATCGTGGCTTGTGGTTCTGCATATCATGTTGGTATGGCAGCACAGTATGTCATTGAAGATTTGGCAAGAATTCCGGTTCGTGTAGAGCTTGCGTCGGAGTTCCGTTATCGTAAACCGCTGTTGGATAAGAAGGGGCTCGTTGTATTGATCAGCCAGTCAGGAGAAACAGCAGATACTTTGGCAGCACTTCGCGAGTCAAAAGAGCTTGGCGTGAAAACACTTGCCATTGTAAATGTAGTTGGTTCTTCAATTGCACGTGAAGCAGATAATGTATTCTATACACTGGCAGGTCCGGAGATTTCGGTTGCGACAACAAAGGCATACAGCACACAGTTGATCGCTGCTTATACATTGGCAGTTCAATTTGCAAAAGTGCGCGAGACAATTTCAGAGGAAAAATATACAGCACTTATTCAGGAACTGACAACAATTCCTGGAAAAATCAGTAAGATTTTGGAGGACAAAGAACGTCTTCAGTGGTTTGCTGCCAAATATTCCAATGCAAAAGATGTCTTCTTTATCGGAAGAGGAATCGATTATGCAATTTGTATGGAAGGCAGTCTAAAGATGAAAGAGATTAGCTACATTCATTCCGAGGCGTATGCGGCAGGCGAGTTGAAACATGGAACGATTAGTCTAATCGAAGACGGAACATTGGTGATTGGTGTTCTGACGCAGGAGCATTTGTATGAAAAGACAGTTTCCAACTTAGTTGAAGTAAAGAGCCGTGGAGCATACCTGATGGGACTGACTCATTATGGTAACTACAATATAGAAGATACTGCTGATTTTGCAGTGTACGTTCCGAAGACAG
This sequence comes from Schaedlerella sp., assembly GCA_052272205.1. Classification (GTDB taxonomy): domain Bacteria; phylum Bacillota; class Clostridia; order Lachnospirales; family Lachnospiraceae; genus Schaedlerella. The sequence continues at coordinate 7,065 of DAVZKO010000033.1, forward strand.
ATGAACATTTTGCGACATCTCTGGCAGTAATTCCTCTGCAGTTGCTTGGATATTATGTATCTGTAGCAAAGGGACTGGATGTAGATAAACCGAGAAACTTAGCAAAGAGTGTTACAGTAGAATAAAAAGTTACAAAAAATATAAAAAAGTACTTGAAGGTGACCTAAGGTCACCTTTTATAATGGGGACAACCAGTAAACGAGGCAGATAAAAGAGTATGAAATATATAAGGAGGTTCTCATGAAGGGAATTATTTTAGCAGGAGGTTCAGGCACACGTCTGTATCCTTTGACAATGGTAACATCAAAACAGTTATTGCCAATCTACGACAAACCGATGATTTATTATCCAATGTCTGTATTAATGAATGCAGGAATCCGTGATATCCTGATCATTTCTACACCACAGGATACACCAAGATTCAAAGAGCTGCTCGGTGATGGACATCAGTTTGGAGTACAGTTGTCTTATGCAGTTCAGCCAAGCCCGGACGGACTGGCACAGGCATTTATCATCGGAGAAGAATTCATCGGTGATGATACGGTTGCGATGGTTCTTGGCGACAATATTTTCGCAGGTCATGGTCTGAACAAACGCCTGAAAGCAGCAGTAGAGAATGCAGAGACCGGTAAAGGTGCTACTGTATTTGGATACTATGTGGATGATCCGGAGCGTTTCGGTATCGTAGAATTCGATAATACAGGAAAGGCTATTTCAATCGAAGAGAAACCAGAGAAACCGAAGAGCAATTACTGTGTAACAGGATTGTATTTCTATGATAACAAAGTTGTAGAATATGCAAAGAATCTGAAACCAAGTGCTCGTGGAGAACTGGAAATCACAGATTTGAATAGAGTATATCTGGAGAAAGGAAACTTGAACGTAGAACTTCTCGGACAGGGATTCACATGGCTGGATACAGGTACTCACGAAAGTCTTGTTGATGCAACAAACTTTGTAAAAACAGTTGAGACACATCAGCATCGTAAGATTGCTTGTCTGGAAGAGATTGCATATCTCAACGGATGGATCAGCAAAGAAGAAATCTTGGAAGTATACGAAGTATTGAAGAAGAATCAGTACGGACAGTACCTCAAAGATGTATTAGATGGAAAGTATCAGGAAAACTTATACTAAAATAAATGTGTATGTTCGCTGTGTTTTGCAGAATATAGGAACAAAAAACAGGAGTTATCGCAGAGAAAGATGTATTTCGAAGCGAATGGCGAATAGAGAAATTTGAAAACGAAGAAGTAGAAGGAGTTTTAAATTATGAATATTATCGTAACAGGTGGAGCAGGATTTATCGGAAGTAACTTTGTATTTCATATGTTAAATAAATACCCGGATTACCGTATTGTGTGTCTGGATTGTCTGACATATGCAGGAAATCTGTCAACATTGGCACCGGTAATGGACAACCCGAATTTCCGTTTTGTAAAAGAAAGCATCACAGATCGTGAGGCTGTTTACAAATTGTTCGAAGAAGAGCACCCGGATATGGTTGTAAACTTTGCAGCAGAGAGCCACGTTGACCGTTCTATCGAGAATCCGGAAGTATTCCTGGATACAAACATCAAAGGAACAGCCGTACTTATGGACGCATGCCGCAAATACGGTATCAAGAGATATCATCAGGTATCTACAGACGAAGTTTACGGAGACCTTCCACTTGACAGACCGGATCTGTTCTTCACAGAGGAGACTCCAATCCATACAAGCAGCCCATACAGCTCATCAAAAGCAGGTGCAGACTTGTTAGTTCTTGCATACCACAGAACTTATGGACTTCCTGTAACAATCAGCAGATGCTCTAACAACTATGGACCATATCATTTCCCAGAGAAATTGATTCCACTTATGATTGCAAATGCACTCAATGACAAGCCACTTCCTGTATACGGAGAAGGTTTGAATGTTCGTGACTGGCTCTATGTTGAAGATCACTGTAAAGCAATCGATCTGATCATTCACAACGGAAGAGTCGGAGAAGTTTACAATGTAGGTGGACACAACGAGAAAACAAATATCGAAATCGTTAAGATCATCTGTAAAGAATTAGGCAAACCGGAAAGTCTGATCACACATGTAGAAGACAGAAAAGGACACGATATGCGTTACGCAATCGACCCAACTAAGATTCACAATGAACTTGGATGGCTTCCGGAAACGAAATTCGAGGATGGAATCAAGAAGACAATTCAGTGGTACCTGGATAACAAAGAGTGGTGGGAGACAATCATCTCAGGTGAGTACCAGAACTACTATGAGAAAATGTATGCAAACCGAGAGGAAATTTAATCGATGAAAGTATTAGTAACAGGTGTAGCCGGACAGCTCGGACATGATGTGATGAATGAGCTTGCAAAACGCGGTTACGAAGGTGTTGGTTCAGATATTAAAGAGGCTTACAGCGGTGTTCAGGATGGAACACCGGTTGTAAGTATGCCATATGTTCCGATGGATATTACCGATGCTGCTTCTGTAGAAAAAGTTTTGACAGAGGTTGCTCCGGATGCGGTTGTACATTGTGCAGCCTGGACAGCAGTGGATGCAGCGGAGGATGAGGATAAGCAAGAGCTTGTTCGTGCGGTAAATGTAAACGGAACACAGAACATTGCAAATGTATGTAAGAAATTAGACTGCAAGATGGTTTACACAAGTACGGATTATGTATTTGACGGACAGGGCACAGAGCCTTGGCAGCCGGATTGCAAAGATTACAAACCGTTGAGTGTATACGGAGAGACAAAATTAGGCGGAGAACTGGCAGTTGCCAATACATTGTCCAAATATTTTATTGTCCGTATCGCATGGGTATTCGGTAAAAATGGGAATAACTTTATTAAAACAATGCTCAAAGTTGGAAAAACACATGACAAACTGACGGTTGTCAGCGACCAGATCGGTACTCCGACTTACACATATGACCTTGCAAGACTGCTGGTAGATATGATCGAGACAGAAAAATATGGTTATTATCATGCAACAAATGAAGGCGGATTTATCAGTTGGTATGATTTCACAAAAGAAATCTTCCGTCAGGCTGTAGCGTTGGGATATACAGAATACAGCGAAGAAAAGATAGAAGTAAAACCGGTTACAACTGCAGAGTATGGGGTATCCAAAGCAGCGAGACCATTTAACAGCAGACTGGATAAGAGCAAACTCGTGGAAAATGGATTCGAGCCACTTCCGACATGGCAGGATGCTCTTGGCAGATATTTAAGAGAAATAGAAATATAAGGAAACACACTCGGACATCGACTCGAAAAGACCTTGTCTGATGCCGAGGTGTACGTGAACGCTAAGCTCGAAAAGACCTCGCAAAGCGTTCACAGTAGGAGGATCTAAAATGGGACAGATTAAAGTTGAAAAAAATGCAGGTGGAATCGAAGGACTTTGCGTAATTGAACCTACTGTTCATGGCGATGCAAGAGGATACTTCATGGAGACTTACAATCAGAAAGATATGGAAGCAGAAGGACTTACAATGAACTTTGTACAGGACAATCAGTCAAGTTCTACAAAAGGTGTGTTGAGAGGACTTCATTTCCAGAAAGAATTTCCACAGGGTAAACTTGTTCGCGTAGTGAAAGGTTCTGTATTTGATGTGGCTGTAGACTTGAGAAGTGACAGCGAGACTTATGGAAAATGGTTCGGTGTAGAATTGACAGAAGAGAACAAAAAACAGTTCTACATTCCGGAAGGATTCGCACACGGATTCCTTGTACTCAGTGATTTGGCTGAGTTCTGTTACAAATGTACAGACTTCTATCATCCGGGAGATGAAGGCGGACTTGCATGGAATGACCCTGAGATTGGAATCGACTGGCCACAGTTGGTTGGAGAGTATCAGGGAAATGCTTCTGCTGAAGGATATCATCTGGAAGACGGAACAGCATTGAACTTAAGTGATAAAGACCAGAAGTGGGTTGGACTGAAGGATACATTCCATTTCTAAAGTAAATTTTGCGAGGGTATCCCCTCGCAAAATTGAGTTTGCAAGTTTATTTTTTCCTGCAAATAAACAGCCCTGCATCTTTTGTAATATGGAATCCATCCGTCATATTTTTCTCTACAAATCCACGAAATTCATTATAATGGTCTAATAACATCTGATTCTGGTTTCCATGGCAGGAGAGAATATATTCGATTAGCGGTTCGGGGCGATCTAATTCAATGGCATCTTCATATTTTCTGCATTCAATTTGTTCAAAATAAGGTTTTAGAATTTGTTCTCCATTTTCCAATCCAAATTGTTCATATAGCTTTTCGGCAGAGAGCACAATGCGATTATCGAATTTTTGCACCAAGTCGCTGATTTCTTTCATATGATTGATTCCGTATGTACTGCAAATAAATCGTCCGCCCGGAACTAATACACGTTCAATTTCTTTGCAGACAGATGCGATATCATCGCAATAAAACAGTACGTGATTTGCAACAACCAGATCAAAGCTTTGGTTTGGGTATGGGATTTTCTGGCAGTCAAATGCATGGTATTGAAAACGTTCATCAGCAGCAGGAAGATTACGTCTTGCATCTCGAAGCATTCCTTCTGAAATATCGGATAAGATAATTTGTATATGCTCCGGTATTTTATTCATATTTTCCATCCAAAGCGCACCATTTCCACAGCCAATTTCTAATACCTTTAAATCACTTGCCTCATGATCGAGGGCATATTGTTCATATACCCATGGGAACCAACCTTGTTTGTTTACGGAATAATCTCGATGCAGTCGAATTCGTGCAGAAATATTGGTTGCGTTTTGATATTGGGATTTGAAACTTTTTTCCATATTAGTAAGATGAATCAAATCCAGCATCTGACTCCAGTCAATCTGATGCTCTTTTTTTATTGCATCGACAGTATTGTTTAATGCATTTTCAACTAACTGCATTTGCTCAATTTTATCCTGAATCAATCGTTTTTGAAGCTGGAGGGCATTGAGCATAAAGTGGTAATCACTGTCGTTGATTGTCATCTCACGAATATCTTCCAGAGAGAACCCTAAATATTTTAACAATAAGATCTGTTGAAGACGAGCGAAATCCTGGTCTGTGTAAAATCTTGCCCCTGCCGGAGTGATATACGACGGATGCAAAATATTTTGTTTATCATAAAAGCGAATTGTTCGAACCGATACATTTGCCATACGAGCAAACTGACCGGAAGAATAATAGCCTGGTAAATTCATGGAAGCGTCTCCTTTCAAGAACATCCTAGATATGAAATTATTATATAGCAAAATCGGAAGAAAGAAAAGTGATCCCGGCGAAAGATCTTGTCGGACGTTATGGCGGAGATGAATTTATTGCTGTTATTTATGATACAGACAAAGAACGGGTAGCGGATATATTAGCGCAGTTTCAGGAAGAAGACAACAACCTAAAAAATAATTTGATATATCTAAAAAATAATTTGAAAAAATTAAGAAAGCAGTTGATTTTTTGTGGATATGTGCGATAATTGATATATGCAGATATCATGAGTTGTCATATATATGACAACTTATTGAGAACAAAAGTAAAGGAGAGATATCAAAATGAAAGAAGTATTCACAGACAAAGCACCAGCAGCAATCGGACCATATTCACAGGGCTTTGAAGTAAACGGTATGGTTTACTTATCAGGACAGATTCCGGTAAATCCAGCAGACGGAAGTGTTGGAGAAGGAATCGAAGCTCAGGCAGAGCAGAGCTGTAAGAACGTAGGAGCATTGCTTGAAGCAGCAGGAACAGATTTTGCTCACGTTGTAAAGACAACATGCTTCTTAGCTGATATGGCAGATTTTGCTAAATTCAACGAAGTATACGCAAAATATTTTGTTTCTAAACCGGCTCGTAGCTGTGTTGCAGTAAAAGACCTTCCAAAGGGAGTTCTTTGCGAGATCGAAGCACTTGCTGAGAAATAAGATTTAATGAGCGTTAGTGAGTGGGAGCGAGTAATTATTGCTTGTTCATCACGAACGGCGAATGGCGATCATGATAGCTGCGGATGCAGCGTCAAGCACCAAAGGTGCGCATCATGATATAACAATTAATATGAAGTAAAAATTCCGGGAGAAAAAGTCGAGTAGTAGATTTTTCCTCCCGGAATTTTTTGAATTTAATAGGAATGTATAAATTCGCTTGCCTTTCCACATACTACCCATATAGCACAAATTATGGAAAGAATGCAGGAAGCAGGAGGAATAAATATATGAAAGCGACAGGAATTGTCCGGAGGATTGATGACCTTGGAAGAGTGGTGATTCCAAAAGAGATACGTCGGACTCTCAGAATACGAGAAGGCGACCCATTGGAAATCTTTACAGACAGAGAAGGCGAAGTAATCTTAAAGAAATATTCTCCAATCGGGGAGTTGGGGATTGTGGCAAAGCAATATGCAGAGAGTCTGGCACAGGTGTTGAATTGTACGGTCTGCATTACGGATCATGACCAGATTGTGGCGGCAGCCGGAAATGGTAAGAAAGAATTTCAGGAACAGTATATCAGTAAAGCATATGGGGAACAGATTCAAAAGAGAGAAGTATCGGAAGCGGTTGCAGGGGAAAAGCAGTTTACCCCGATAATGGATGGAATGTCGGAATACGAAGAGGAAGTCATATGTCCGATTTTGTGTAGTGGAGATGTGATTGGGGGAGTGGCATTTTTGAACCGAGATAAGAAACGACATTTTGGAGAAGTAGATAGGAAAATGATTGAGTGCGCTGCAGGATTTTTAGGAAGACAAATGGAACAGTAGGAAGAATCAAATAGAAAAACGTTTGGAGTTATGTGTAAGGCATTGCATAGAACTGTAATGAATAATTGCCAGTATTCATATAATGTACAAGAATACAACCACATGTATTCATTGGATCGATGATGGAGTCGCAAGGAGTATATGAAGCTGGAGGTGCAACATGGAGAATCGCAAAGATCAAAAACCGGAGATACAAAAAGAAGCAATATGGATTTTAAAGTCGCTGTTATGTGCATATGTAGTGACTGGAATCTTGTTGCTTCTTTTGTCATTATTACTTTATAAATTGAATTTAGATGAAAAGCAAGTAACGATTGCAGTGATGGTAGTTTATCTGTTGTCTACATTTGTTGGTGGGTTTATGATTGGAAAATTGAATCAGGTGCGAAAATTTTTGTGGGGAATGATTGTCGGACTTGGCTATTTTGTGTTGCTGTTGCTTGTCTCGGTAGGGGTATATCATTCGCTAAAGAATGGTGGAGCAAATGCACTCACAACATTGCTTTTGTGTGTAGGTGGCGGGATGATTGGCGGAATGCTGGCATGATAGGAGCAAAATCGTGTTCATAAGATGAAACTGAAAAACAAAAAGCGAGAAAAGGGGAGCAAAGAAATTATGAAAAAACTCTTTAAAAACCCCTTGCATTGTGATATAATCTTATGAAGTGAAAGTATAACTGCCATAGAGCAGAAGTAGTAGGAGGAGAGAACGATGAAACATATCAAAACATTGAATACTCAGACATTGAACAATACAGTGAAAAAAGGTGGATGTGGAGAATGCCAGACATCATGTCAGTCTGCTTGCAAGACTTCTTGTACAGTAGGAAACCAGACATGCGAGCATAGCAAATAATTAATCCATTGAGAGAAGATGTGTCAAAGACACATTTAATGCGTAGATGATACGCAGGATGGCAAGGCAGCGGCCTCGGTCGCTGCCTTGTTTGTTGTGAGCTCTTAACGAGGTTTTTTCGAGTTTAGCGCGAACGTACACCTCGACACTTGGCGAGGGTTTTTAAACCTAGTGACGATGGTGTTAACTTAATTATAGATAAAAATAGAAAGCGAGGTATCATTGTGATACATCAGTACCAAAATAATGGATATAACATTGTTCTCGATGTGAACAGTGGTTCTGTTCATGTTGTGGACCAGGAAGCATATGATGTCATTGCCTGTCTGGAGGCGGAGAATACGTTCCATACTCCGGATACGCTCAAGAGCGAAGAGACATTTGCACATTTGAAAGAGGAACTTGGAGACAAGTATTCCGAGGAAGATTTAAAAGACATTCTGGAAGCTGTTATCGAACTGACAGAAGCAGGACAGTTATTTACAAGAGACATTTATGAAAACTACATTGGGGAAGTCAAAAAAAGAAAGACTGTAGTCAAAGCATTGTGTCTGCATATCGCACATGACTGTAATCTGGCTTGTAAGTATTGTTTCGCTGAAGAGGGCGAATACCATGGAAGAAGAGCTTTGATGTCTTACGAAGTTGGTAAGAAAGCATTGGATTTCCTGATTGCCAATTCCGGAAGCAGAAGAAATCTGGAAGTGGATTTCTTTGGCGGAGAGCCGCTTATGAACTGGCAGGTTGTAAAAGACCTGGTTGCTTACGGAAGAGAGCTGGAGAAAAAATATGACAAGCATTTCCGTTTCACTTTGACAACAAATGGTGTACTGCTTAATGATGAAGTGCAGGAATTTGTCAACAAAGAGATGGATAACGTTGTAATGAGTCTGGATGGAAGAAAAGAGATACATGATCAGATGCGTCCGTTTAGAAATGGAAAAGGAAGTTATGACTTAATCGTTCCGAAGTATCAGAAGTTGGCAGATAGCAGAAATCAGCAGAAGTATTATATCCGTGGAACATTTACAAGAAATAATCTGGATTTTGCGGAAGATGTGATGCATTTTGCGGATTTGGGATTTGAGCAGATCTCTATCGAGCCTGTAGTCGGAGATGATACAGAAGCTTATGCAATCCAGAAGGAAGATTTGCCACAGATATTTGCTGAGTATGACAGACTGGCGAAGATGATGGTGGACAGAGAACGTGCAGGAAAAGGATTTAACTTCTTCCACTTTATGTTGGATCTGGAAGGTGGTCCTTGCGTGGCCAAACGTTTATCCGGATGCGGTTCGGGTACAGAGTATCTGGCGGTTACTCCATGGGGAGATTTATATCCGTGTCATCAGTTTGTAGGTCAGGAAGAATTCCTGATGGGAAATGTAGACGAGGGTATCACAAAACCGGAAATCGCAGATGAATTCCGCGGATGCAGTGTATATTCAAAAGAAAGCTGTAAGAAATGTTTTGCCAGATTCTACTGTAGCGGTGGATGCATGGCAAACTCATATAAGTTCCATCATACCATTAACGATACATATGATGTAAGTTGTGAGATGGAGAGAAAGAGAATCGAGTGTGCAATCATGATTAAGGCTGCATTGGCAGACGAAGAAAGGATGGAAGGACATGAAGAAGAGTAGAGGCATCCTGAACCTGATTCTGATTGTAGCGCTGATGGTATTCCTTGGTGTGACTACAACAGTAGGTCTTGGAAAAGGTCATTCCGGAGCGGCTAAGAACATCAATCTTGGTCTGGACTTGGAAGGTGGTGTCAGCATCACTTATCAGGTAAAGGGAGATACACCGTCATCAGAGGATATGGCGGATACGATTTATAAACTGCAGAAACGTGTGGAGCAGTATAGTACAGAGGCAAGTGTTTATCAGGAAGGCGACAATCGAATCAGTATTGAGATTCCGGGCGTAACAGATGCCAACGAGATTTTAAATGAACTTGGACAGCCGGGTTCCCTGTACTTTATCGCGCAGACAGGCAGTGATGGTTCTGCAAACTATACACAGGTATCTGCAACCGGTGATGCTGCGACAGATTTCCAGCTCAACAAGACAATTGAGGAGTTACAGGAAGATGGTTGTGTCGTATTGACCGGTTCTGATGTGAAGACTGCTTCTGCCGGAACTTACACAGACAGTACAACAGGTTCAAAAGAGAATGTTGTAGATTTGGAGTTTACAAAAGAAGGAACAGAGAAGTTCGCTGCTGCGACAAAGACTGCAAAGGAAGCCGGTGAAAGTATTGGTATCTATTATGATGGCGGTTTTGTCAGCGTGCCGAACGTAAAAGCCGTTATTGAAGACGGACGAGCACAGATTTCCGGAAGTATGTCTTATGAAGAGGCAGACCAGCTTGCTTCTACGATCCGTATTGGTGGATTGAACCTGGAACTGGAAGAGTTACGTTCAAATGTAGTAGGTGCTCAGCTTGGTGAAGAGGCTATCAGCTCAAGTTTGAAAGCCGGAGCAATCGGTCTCGCAATTGTATTTGTATTTATGTGTTTTGTATACCTGCTTCCTGGATTTGCAGCAGGTCTTGCACTGTTGATTTATACAGGATTAGTGCTTTTGGCATTAAATGCATTTGATATTACATTGACATTACCTGGTATCGCAGGTATTATCCTTGGTATCGGTATGGCGGTGGATGCCAACGTTATTATCTTTGCACGTGTGAAAGAAGAGCTTTCTTCTGGAAAATCTGTAAAAGCCTCATTGAATGCCGGTTTCCAGAAAGCAATGTCAGCTATTTTGGACGGTAACATCACTACATTGATCGCAGCAGCAGTATTGTGGCTGAGAGGTAGTGGTACAGTAAAAGGATTTGCACAGACATTGGCACTTGGTATCGTATTGTCCATGTTCACAGCATTGGTGATCACAAAGATGATCGTATATTCTTTCTACGCAGTAGGTATCCGTAATGAAAAGGTATACGGACGTGTAAAAGAAGAAAGAAAACCAATCAATTTCCTTGCAAAGAAGAAAGTGTTCTTTGCAATCTCAATTGCATTGATCTTGGTAGGATTTATTGCAATGGGCGTAAACAGTGGTAAAGGAAATGGCATACTTAACTACAGTCTGGAATTTATGGGTGGTACTTCTTCTACTGTAACATTCGACAAGGACTATACATTGGAAGAGATCGACCAGAACATTGTTCCACTTATCGAGGATGCAGTTGGAGATAAGAATGTTCAGGTACAGAAAGTACAGAATTCAAATCAGGTTATCTTTAAGACACAGACTTTGAACTTGGAAAAACGTGAAGCCTTCAATAAAGTAATGGCAGATAACTTTAATGTGGCTGAGGATGATATCGCAACAGAAAATATCAGCTCAACAGTAAGTTCAGAGATGAGAAGAGATGCAATTGTAGCGGTAATTATTGCGACTATCTTCATGCTTCTGTATATCTGGTTCAGATTCAAAGATGTACGTTTTGCTACAAGTGCTGTATTGGCATTGCTTCATGATGTACTGATCGTATTGGGATTCTATGCAATCGCAAGAGTATCGGTTGGTAATACATTTATTGCTTGTATGCTGACTATCGTGGGTTATTCTATCAATGCGACAATCGTTATCTTTGACCGTATTCGTGAAGAATTGAAGACAAAGAAACGTGGAACACAGTTGGATGAATTGGTAAATAAATGTATCACACTGACATTGACACGAAGCATTTATACATCACTTACAACATTTGTGATGGTGGCAGTTCTGTTTATCATGGGTGTAAGTTCCATCCGTGAGTTTGCACTTCCGCTGATGGTTGGTATTATCTGCGGTGCATATTCTTCAGTATGTATAACCGGTGCGCTCTGGTATGTAATGAAAACGAAAATTGGTGCCAAGAAGAATGGAACAAAATAAAAAATGATGCGGCTGCGGATATGAGACGCAGTTGGAATAGAGTGGGATAGGCATGAATGTTGTGTCTGTCCCCTTTTCTATACCAAAGTATGTAAGAAAAAAGTAATCAGAAAGGGACAGAGAATGGAAAAATGGTTTGTGACAATGAAGAAGGCGGATTTTCGTCAGATTGGTGAGAAGTTTCAAATCTCTCCGATTCTGGCACGTCTGATTCGTAATCGAGAGATTGTGGGGGATGCAGAGATTGAGTTTTACCTGAATGGAACGATTGCGGATTTGTATGACGGAATGTTGATGCGGGATATGGATAAAGCGGTCGAGATACTCAAAGAGAAAATTCAGGCAAACGAACGAATCCGTGTGATTGGAGATTATGATATTGATGGTGTCAACGCGACATACATTTTGCAGGAAGGAATCGCTGGTCTGGGTGGAGAGGTAGATACGGATATCCCGGATCGGATCAAGGACGGATACGGGCTGAACAGAGCACTTATCGATCGTGCGATTGCAGATGGGATTGATACGATCATCACTTGTGATAACGGAATCGCAGCAACCGAAGAGATCGCATACGGAAAAGAACAGGGATTGACGATTGTTGTGACGGATCATCATGAGGTTCCGTATATTGATGCAGGCGGAGAGAAAGAGTATTTGCTCCCACAGGCGGATGCTGTGGTAGACCCGCATCGTGCAGATTGTGAATATCCGTTTAAAGGACTTTGCGGAGCTGCGGTTGCATACAAGCTGGTCGAAGTACTATATGAGGTGATGCAGCGTGACAGCGACGATGTGGATTATCTGATGGAAAATGTTGCTATTGCAACGATCGGTGATGTGATGGATTTGAACGGCGAGAACAGAATCTTTGTAAAGCAGGGATTGGAGATGCTGAAACGTACAAGCAACGAGGGTCTGAAAGCATTGATGGAGTGTACCGGCGTGGCAGTGGATTCACTCAATGCCTATCATATTGGATTTGTGATCGGACCATGTATCAATGCGGGAGGACGTCTGGATACAGCAAAGCGGGCACTGAATCTGTTAAATGCAAAGACGCGAAGAGAGGCGGTGATGCTGGCAGAAGATTTGAAAGCACTCAATGACAGCCGCAAAGAGATGACGGAAAAAGGTGTGGAAGAAGCAGTAAATCTGATTGAAAACACATCGTTAAAGGAAGACAAAGTATTGGTTGTTTATTTGCCGGATTGTCATGAAAGTATTGCGGGAATTATAGCAGGACGAATACGAGAGAAATATTATCGCCCGGTGTTTGTGCTGACACAGGGAGAAGAGGGTGTAAAAGGCTCGGGACGTTCGATAGAAAGTTATAATATGTTTGAAGAGATGAATAAGTGCAGAGCACTATTTACCAAGTTCGGAGGTCATAAACTGGCAGCAGGATTGTCTTTGGAAGAGGAAAATGTGGAGCGGTTCCGAGAGACGATCAATGAACTGGCGAATCTGACGGAAGATGATCTGACGGAAAAAATATCGATTGATATGCAGTTGCCTCTGCCTTATGTCAGTGAAAGATTGATTCGGGAATTGGAACTGTTGGAACCATTCGGAAAAGGAAATCCGAAACCGCTGTTTGCAGAACGTAATCTACGAGTAATTCAGCCGCGCATTATTGGAAAGAATAAGAATGTGTTAAAGTTCCGCGTTCAGGATGAAAATGGGTATGCAATGGATGCGATTTATTTTGGCGATGTGCAGGAGTGCCTTGAAACAATTGAACAAAGTGAAGCGATGGCATTTACGTATTACCCATCAATCAATGAATTCCGCGGAGAAAGAACCATCCAGATGGTAGTACAGAATTACAGCCCATCGAAGTAATAAAACAGAATATTTACAATTTTGAAAAAAATGCTATACTATTTACATATATGCATTTTACGAATGAGAGCAGAAGGAGGAGTTTTGATGGCGGGTACATTGGAATATGAATTATTGAATAAAAATCTGGAGATTGTCGATGGTCATGCCGTTAAAGATCCGGAAGACTATCAGGAACCGGAGCAGTTGTATCATACATTGATATCCAGGGTGAGAAAGTATCATCCTTCTGCGGATATATCGATGATCGAGAAAGCTTATCAGATTGCGAGCGAGGCACATAAAGAACAGGTGAGAAAGTCCGGAGAGCCTTACATCATCCATCCGCTTTGGGTGGGAATCATCCTGGCAGATCTGGAGATGGATAAAGAGACCATCGTTGCAGGAATGCTTCATGATGTCGTGGAAGATACGGTGATGACACTGGATGACATCACAAGAGAGTTTGGTGCAGAAGTTGCACTTCTGGTAGATGGCGTTACAAAACTCGGACAGTTGTCTTATTCGACGGATAAACTGGAAGTGCAGGCAGAGAACTTGCGTAAGATGTTTCTCGCTATGGCGAAAGATATTCGTGTTATTATTATCAAGCTGGCAGACCGTCTGCACAACATGCGTACACTGGAGTTTATGACACCGGCCAAACAGCAGGAAAAGGCACGCGAGACGATGGATATCTATGCACCGATCGCACAGCGTCTCGGTATTTCAAAGATTAAGATCGAGCTGGATGATCTGTCGTTAAAATATTCGAATCCGGAAGTGTATTATCAGCTTGTCAGAGATTTGAATGAGCGTAAGACAAAGCGAGAAGAGTTCGTGCAGCAGATTGTTGCGGAAGTATCGAAGCATATGGAGAACTCTCACATCAAAGCGAAAGTATACGGAAGAGTAAAGCATTTCTTCAGCATTTACAAGAAGATGGTGAACCAGAATAAGACGCTGGATCAGATATATGATTTGTTTGCGGTTCGAATTATTGTAGATACAGTAAAGGACTGTTATGCGGCACTTGGTGTGATCCATGAGATGTACACGCCGGTTCCGGGAAGATTCAAAGACTATATTGCGATGCCGAAAGCGAATATGTATCAGTCTTTGCATACGACATTGATCGGTCCGTCCGGTCAGCCGTTTGAGATTCAGATTCGAACAGAAGAGATGCATAAGACGGCAGAATATGGTATCGCTGCTCATTGGAAATACAAAGAGAGCGGAGATGGTACGAAGGGTGTAGCGAAGAGCCAGGAAGAGGAGAAGTTAAGCTGGCTGCGTCAGATCCTGGAATGGCAGAGAGATATGTCAGATAACAGAGAATTCTTGAGTCTGCTCAAAGGCGATCTGGACTTATTTACAGAGGATGTATACTGTTTTACTCCAAACGGAGATGTTAAGAATCTGCCGAATGGCTCAACACCGGTTGACTTTGCTTATTCGATCCATAGTGCGGTCGGCAATAAGATGGTGGGCGCAAGGGTGAATGGTAAACTTGTAAACATTGATTACAAGATCCAGAACGGTGACCGTATTGAGATTCTGACTTCGCAGAATTCGAAAGGGCCAAGCAGAGACTGGCTCAATATTGTTAAGAGCACACAGGCAAAAAGCAAGATCAATCAGTGGTTTAAGAAAGAGTTTAAAGAAGAGAATATTGTTCGCGGACGTGAATTGATCGGTGCGTATTGCAAAGCAAAAGCAATCAATCCGATTGATATCAATAAGCCGAAATATTTACAGATCGTGCAGCAAAAATACGGATTCCGTGATTGGGATTCGGTGTTGGCGGCGATTGGACATGGTGGTCTCAAAGAGGGGCAGGTTGTCAATCGATTGATGGAAGAATATCAAAAAGACCACAAGAAAGAGATAACGGATGAGACCATCCTTGAGACCTTATCCGGTGCGGCATCGCAGAAAGTCCATATTGCAAAATCAAAAAGTGGCATTATTGTCAAAGGAATTGATGATATGGCAGTGCGATTCTCCAAGTGCTGTAATCCGGTGCCGGGAGATGAGATCGTTGGCTTTGTAACACGTGGACGCGGTATGTCGATCCATCGTACAGATTGTGTGAATATGTTGCACCTTTCTGCCGCAGAACGTGATCGATTGATCGATGCAGAATGGGAAGGGCAGGCAGGAGAGAACGGCGGACAGTATCTTGCAGAATTGAAGCTGTATGCAAATGACAGACGAGGTCTTTTGATGGATATTACGAAGATATTTACAGAAGCAAAGCTGGATGTGAAGTCGATGAATGTGCGTACAAGCAAAAAAGGAACAGCTACATTTGACATGGGATTTATCGTACATGGACGAGAAGAGTTGAATCGTGTTATCGAGAAACTCCGTCAGTTGGAAGGCGTACTGGATATCGAGAGAACGGCAGGATGATGAGATGAGAATAAAGAAATTTGTAATTGGAATGATAGGTACGAACTGTTATGTGGTGAGCAATGAGAAGACAAAGGAATGCTTTCTTGTTGACCCGGCAGTTTGTACACCGGAGATGATATCTTATATAAAAGAAGAAGACTTGCAGTTACAGGCAATTCTTCTGACACATGGACATTTCGACCATATTATGGGGATTGATGATGTGAGAAATGAATTCCCGGTACCGGTGTATGCTTCTGAGAAAGAAAAAGAAGTATTACAGGATGCCGGATTGAATCTGTCGAGAGCTTATGGTGGAGGATATACATTTTCCGGGGCAACCTATGTACAGGACGGACAGATGTTGGAAATGGCAGGGATGAAGATACAGGTTATCGAGACACCGGGACATACCATCGGTGGATGTTGTTATTACATCGCCGAAGAAGAGGTGTTATTTAGTGGGGATAGCTTGTTCCGTGCTTCCATTGGAAGAACCGATTTCCCGACCGGAAGCAGCTCACAGCTTGTAAGAGCGGTGCGGGATAAACTATTGGTGTTGCCGGAAGATACGATGGTGTATCCGGGGCATATGGAAGAAACAACGATTGGGTATGAACGGAAATATAATCCGTATATCTGAGGAAACACGCTCAGACATCGACTCGAAAAGACCTCGTCTGATGCTGAGGTGTGCGCGAACGCTAAGCTCGAAAAAAACCTCGCAAAGCGTTCACGGCAGGGAGATAAAAATGATTCAAATTCAATGTAAAGAAACCTTATATACTTATAATTTATATCACATAACGAAAGCATTTTTCCCGAATGCAGAGATAAAACAAAGCGTCGATGCAGAGCAAGAACCGTTGGTCCGGCTTGAGCTGGATGACGGCTCTTGTTTTTTGATTGCCATGCATGATACAAAAGGGGACAGTACCCCTTGTCGGGCTGATATGCAGCAGATCGTGAAGATGCCGGAAGTGGAAGATGTACAGGGAAAGAAACGAGCAGTGACAAGATTGACGTATCAGTTCCTTTCGGAAAAGACCGGACAGAAGATGGCGTGGGGAATGTTGACCGGAGTGCGTCCGACGAAACTTGCGATGCATCAGATGGAAAGTGGAATGAGTGAGACACAGACGAAAGCATTTTTAAAGGAAGTGTACTGTGTATCAGAAAAGAAAGCAAATCTGGCAATTGACATTGCGTGCAGAGAAAAAGCATTGTTAAGTCAGCTTGATTATCAGAATGGGTTCAGTTTATATGTAGGAATTCCATTTTGCCCAAGTATTTGTTCGTATTGCTCATTCAGTTCTTCGCCGATTGATGTGTGGAGTCCGTATATGGATGCGTATCTGGATGCACTTTGTATCGAGCTGCATCAGATTGCGGAGGAAACGAAGGGAAAGACGCTCAATACCATTTATATTGGAGGAGGCACGCCGACAACACTGACTGCAGAGCAGTTGGAACGTCTGTTGAGCTTGGTCGATGAATTGTTCTTAAGCAAAGAGAGAGAACCGGAACTTCTGGAATACACCGTGGAAGCCGGCAGACCGGATAGTATCACAAAAGAAAAGTTGGAAGTGATTCGAAGACATCCGGTCAGTCGTATTTCAGTTAATCCACAGACCATGCAGCAGAAGACACTGGATATTGTGGGAAGAAAGCACACGGTACAGGCGGTGAAAGATATTTTCCATCTTGCAAGAAAACTGGGATTTGACAATATCAATATGGATTTGATAGCGGGACTTCCGGGAGAAGATGCGAAAGATATGAGAGATACACTTCGTCAGATTGAAGAGTTAGCTCCGGATAGTCTGACGGTACATTCACTGGCAATCAAGCGTGCAGCAAGAATGGCACAGGAACATCCAAAACGTGATCTGCACACGGAGATTACGGAGATGGTGGAGGATGCTGCAAAAACAGCAGAAAAACTTGGACTGGTTCCGTATTATCTGTATCGACAGAAGAATATTGCAGGCAATTTTGAAAATGTTGGTTATGCAAAGGTTGACAAAGCCGGAATTTACAATATACTAATTATGGAAGAAAAACAAACCATTTATGCTGCCGGAGCGGGAGCTACAACCAAGATCGTGCTGCCGGAGAAGATTCGTCTAGACAATGGAAAAGAGACGAATTTGATTCGTACAGAGAATGTGAAAGATATTCATGAGTATATTCGACGCATGAATGAGAAGATAGAAAGCAATGGAAAAGGAGAATAGTTACATGGCATTAAAGAAGAAACCGGTTACAGGTATGAAAGACATGATGCCGGAAGAGATGGAAATCCGGGATTATGTGATTGGATTGATTCAGGAGACTTATAAGTCATTTGGATTTTCCAGAATCGAGACACCATGTGTAGAGCATATCGAGAACCTTTGCAGTAAGCAGGGCGGAGATAATGAAAAATTGATTTTCAAGATTTTGAAACGTGGTGAAAAGTTGAAGATCGATCAGGCAAAAGAGGAGATTGATCTGGTAGATGGTGGACTTCGTTATGATCTGACTGTTCCACTTTCCAGATATTATTCAAATAATGCGAATGAATTGCCGGCACCATTCAAGGCACTTCAGATGGGCAATGTATGGAGAGCTGACCGCCCACAGAGAGGACGTTTCCGTCAGTTCATGCAGTGCGATATTGATATCTTGGGTGAGCCATCGAACCTGGCTGAGATTGAGTTGATCCTGGCAACCTCTACACTGCTTGGTAAATTGGATTTTCACAATTTTACAATCCGTATCAATGACCGCCGTTTCTTAAAAGCAATGGCAGCTTACAGCGGATTTGAGGAGAAAGATTATGACAGCGTATTCATTACTCTGGACAAGATGGACAAGATTGGTCTGGAAGGTGTTCAGAAGGAATTAGAGGACAATGGCTATGCGAAAGAATCAGTCGAAAAATACCTTCAGATTTTTAAAGAGATTACGAATGATGTGGAGGGCGTACGCTGGTGTAAAGAGAAACTGGAGGGTTATCTCCCGGAAGAAGCGGCACAGTCGCTGGAGATGATTATTACAAGCGTGGAAAGTGCCAAAGAGGCAGACTTTAAGATGAGCTTTGATCCGACTCTTGTAAGAGGGATGTCTTATTATACAGGAACAATTTTTGAGATTTCCATGGACGAATTCGGTGGCTCTGTCGGCGGAGGTGGACGTTATGATGAGATGATCGGCAAGTTTACCGGTCAGGACACACCGGCAGTCGGATTTTCAATTGGTTTCGAGCGTATTGTTATGTTGCTTCTGGAGCGTGGATACCAGATTCCGACCAATAAAGTGAAAAAAGCATACTTACTTGAGAAGAAACTTCCACAGGAGAAGATACTGGAAGTGTTGGAGACTGCAAAAGCCGAGCGTGCCGCAGGCAAACAGGTAATGCTTCTGAATATGAAGAAGAACAAGAAGTTCCAGAAAGAGCAGTTACAGCAGCAGGGATACGAAGAAATCGTAGAAGTTTTCAACAGATAACAGATTTGCTGGAAATAAAATCATAAAACATGTGAATAACTTTAGAAGAGATAGAAAGATGTGTGAATAACTTTCATGCAGAGTATAAATTGAAAACTAAGAGAAAAGAGGAGCAAAGTAATGGCAGAATCAATGCAGGGATTACATCGTACACATCGTTGTGGTGAGCTTTCTGCGGCTAATGTCGGAGAAACTGTTACAATTATGGGATGGGTTCAGAAGAATCGTAATAAAGGAGGTCTTGTATTCGTAGATGTACGTGACCGTTCAGGAATCATTCAGGTCGTATTTGAGGATGGCTCATGCGATGCAGATTTGATTGCAAGAGCAGCAAGCCTTCGTTCTGAATATGTAGTGGCAATCGTAGGTAAAGTTGCAAAACGTTCCGGCGCAGTGAACGAGAATCTTGCAACAGGAGAGATTGAAGTGATTCCGGAGCAGATGAGAATCTTATCTGAATCTGAGACACCTCCGTTCCAAATCGAAGAGAACTCTAAGACAAAAGAGGAATTACGTTTAAAATATCGTTATCTGGACTTGAGAAGACCGGACCTTCAGCGTAATCTGATGATGAGAAGTAAGATTGCAACTCTGACTCGTCAGTTCCTGGCAGAGGAAGGATTCCTTGAGATCGAGACACCGGTGCTTGGTAAGACAACACCGGAAGGAGCAAGAGACTATCTTGTACCTAGCCGTATTCATCCGGGAAGTTTTTACGGACTTCCACAGTCACCACAGCTTTACAAACAGTTGTTGATGTGTTCTGGATATGACCGCTATTTCCAGATTGCAAAATGTTTCCGTGATGAGGACTTACGTGCCGACAGACAGCCTGAGTTTACACAGATCGATATGGAGCTGTCTTTTGTAGATGAAGAAGATGTTATGAGCATCAATGAGAGACTTCTTGCGAAATTGTTCAAAGAGGTTCTGGATGTTGATGTAGAACTTCCGATTCAGAGAATGACATGGCAGGAAGCAATGGATCGTTTTGGCTCTGACAAACCGGATATCCGTTTTGGCATGGAATTGGTAGATGTGACAGAGACAGTAAAAGACTGTGAGTTCGTTGTATTCAAAGGTGCGATTGAAAATGGTGGAACTGTCCGTGGTATCAATGCCAAAGGACAGGGTGCAATGCCACGTAAGAAGATTGACAAACTGGTAAGCTTTGCAAAAGATTACGGCGCAAAAGGACTCGCTTATATTGCAATTCAGGAAGACGGAACTGTGAAATCTTCATTTGCGAAGTTCATGAGTGAAGAAGAGATGCAGAATCTGATCAAAGCAATGGATGGAGAGAACGGAGACCTTCTTCTTTTTGCGGCAGATAAGAACAAAGTAGTATGGGATGTTCTCGGTGCGTTACGTTTGGAATTGGCTCGTCAGTTAGACCTGCTGGATAAGAACGAATACAAATTCCTGTGGATCACAGAGTTCCCGCTTCTTGAGTGGAGTGATGAACAGAATCGTTATACAGCAATGCATCATCCATTTACAATGCCGATGGAAGAAGACTGGCAGTATATCGATACGGATCCGGGAAGAGTTCGTGCAAAAGCATATGATATTACATTGAATGGTAATGAGATTGGTGGAGGAAGTATCCGAATCCATCAGAATGATATTCAGGAGAAGATGTTTGAGGTTCTTGGATTTACAAAAGAAGAAGCTTATCGTCAGTTCTCATTCCTGTTAGATGCATTCAAATACGGTGTACCGCCTCATGCAGGACTTGCTTATGGACTGGATCGTCTTGTTATGCTGATGGCAAAAGTAGACAGCATCCGTGACGTAATGGCATTCCCGAAAGTAAAAGATGCCTCTTGTCTGATGACAAATGCACCAAGTCAGGCAGATGATAAACAGCTTGCTGAGTTGGGATTAGAGATAAGACCGGAAGAAGAAACAACAGAAGAATAAAAAATAGAAAAATTTGAGAAAATTTGAAAAAATTGAAAAAGAGTGTTGACAGACGGACAAAAGTCGTGTATATTATATATTGTTCTGACAAAGAACTGAATATGTGCGACAGTGGCTCAGCTGGTAGAGTACAACCTTGCCAAGGTTGGGGTCGCGGGTTCGAACCC
>DAVZKO010000034.1:0-28195 GCA_052272205.1 Schaedlerella sp.
AATAATTCAGCAAAATCTTTTGGTTTGTAATTAGTGATATTAGATGTGTTCATAACAATATCCTCCATGAGTATATTTTAACACATTTAATCACTATTGTCAGTGATTTTGATTACTTAAAGTTTCCTCCTTTACAGTATTCCAATTCTTTCACCCGATTCCGCCAAGCAGTGCTCCAGCTACCAACGCCAGCAATGCCAACGGAACCAACACATATTTTCCAACCGGAATAAACCATCTTCCAATCTTCTTATCTCTTCCTCTGTTTACCGCATCCAGCACAAAATCTTCCCCGGCTACCCAGAAGAACATAATTGCCGCAAGCATCGCACCAAGCGGACAGATATAGATAGACACCGCATCCATCCAGCCGGATACAATGCCCTGAATCATCAGCGCAGCACTACATCCAACCACCGCAATCACACCGACCGCCGGAAACCTTTTCAAGCCGAACTTTTCCTGCAATGTTGCAACCGGTGCTTCGTACAAATTAACCAGCGAACTCATACCTGCAAACAACACACAAACATAAAATATCATACCGACAATCTCGCCACCCGGCATGCCATTAAATACATTCACCAGATAGATAAACATCAGTCCCGGACCACCGGAAGATAATTCTGCTCCGCCGACTGCCATGCCCGGAATAATCACAAAGGCTGCCAGCAATGCCGCCATCGTATCAAAGATTGCCACGTTTCTTGCCGAACTTACAAGATCCTCTTCATCACTTAAGTAAGAACCATAAATCACCGTTCCATTTCCTGCGATAGACAGCGAAAAGAATGCCTGACCAAATGCATAGATCCATAACTTAATATCCAGCAAACCTTTTGGCTCAATTGTAAAAATGTAACGATATCCGGCACCTGACCCCGGCAATGTAAAGATATAGATTCCAAGTCCAAAAAACATCACAAATAACAATGGCATCATAATCTTATTCGCTCTTTCGATTCCACCTGCGATTCCAAGAGCCATGATAATAGCTGTTACAATCATCGCGATAACGAGCCATAGATTATTACCAAATGAAGAAGCGGTGCTTCCAAACATTCCACCTATGATATCCATGTCCTGTCCCATTGCTGCGACTTTCCCGGTTAATGCCAGGAATGTATACTTGAAAATCCATCCAACTACAACCGTATATCCGATTGCCAATGCAAGCGAACCCAAAACCGGTATCATACCGATCATCTCCCCGGTTTTCCGCTTCCCGGTTCGTACTTCCGTACAAGTACCAAATGCTCTGATCGGTCCTCCCTTTGCAGCACGCCCCAATGCCATCTCTTCAATCACACCGGAGGAACCTATCAAAATTACAAATAATACATATGGAATTAAGAATGTCATACCGCCCCAGTCAGATACCATATATGGAAATCTCCATATATTTCCCATTCCGACTGCTGAACCGATACATGCAAGAATAAATCCGGTCTTGCTCTTAAAACCATCCCTCTCATGACCTTTATTGTTCATATCTTTTATATCCTTTCCTATAGGCTAAGTATTTTTTATTGTACCATACTTTTCCTATAGAAAGATATATGTTTTACAAAAGAAAGTCCGGGAGAACCAACATTCTCCGGGACTTTCTCTTCTTCCAATCTTTCTACTCTAAAAGCATGTTCCTATAACGTCCACTCTGCTGAAAGCATCTGGGTTTTTATCATATGGTTATAAATTCCATTCTTTGCTTCCAGTTCTTTCGGTGCGCCCTCTTCCGCTACCACGCCGTCTTTCAAAACGACAATCTTATCTGCATCTGCCACCGTTCTCATACGATGTGCAATAATCATAACCGTCTTATTCCGAATCAATCTGGACAGAGCTTCCTGAATCAATGTCTCATTGTCTACATCCAAAGATGCAGTTGCTTCATCCAACAGGATAATCGGTGCATCTTTCAAAAATGCTCTCGCAATGGAGATTCTCTGACGCTCTCCTCCGGAAAGCTCGGAACCATTCTCTCCAATCATCGTCTGCCATCCATTTGGAAGCTTCTCTGCGAACTCATCACAATGTGCAAGTTTGGCAGCAGCAATTACTTCCTCGTCTGTCGCATCCTGTTTACCGATTCGGATATTTTCCATAATCGTATTATTAAATAAAGTAACATCCTGAAATACAATCGAATACAATGACATCAATGTCTCCGGGTCGATCTTGGATATATCCATTCCACCAACTGTAATCTTACCCTTTTCAATATCCCAGAATCTGGATGCCAGTCTGGAAACCGTTGTCTTACCTCCACCGGATGGACCGATCAATGCGGTTACTTCGCCCTGTTTTGCAGTAAATGTAACATCCTTTAATATGCTGTTCTGTGTATCATAAGAGAACCCGACATGCGAAAATTCAATATCGTATCCCTGATTATTCATTTCCGCAGAGCCTCCCTGTATCTCATGAGACAAAATCTCATCCATACGTTCACACTGTACATCTGCACTAATAATTGCAGCCAGATTCTGTAAAGAAATCTGCATCGGGTCATATAATCTGGACACCAATAGCAAGAACATGAAAAATGTCAACACATCAATACTTCCCTTGGTAAGCAGGATACCTCCTGTCAATGCTACCGTTGCGATTCCAAGTTTCAGGATCATCTGTGCACTGGCAACAAATACCGCTGTTCCAAGCTCTGTCACAACCGCATGTTTTTCTACTGCTTTGATCTTCTTATCCAGCCCTTCCATGTAAGATGCTTCTGCATTATTTGCCCGCAGATCACGGACCGTCTCCAAACACTCCTGGATTCCATCCGCACAGTCCATTTTCAATTTCATCTGTTTCTTGCCAAGAGAACGCTGTACATTTCCTGAACAGATGACAACCAAAAATGCTACCGGCAATACCCACAATGCCGCAAGTGCCATTCTCCAGTCAAACAGAAATAAACTGATGGCAACAATCGCTGTCGAGATACATGCTCCGACCAGTTCCGGAATCCAATGTGAAGATGCCGTTTCCAATGTTGCACAATCCGCCATGATCGTGCTCGTCAAATCCGAAAGATCTTTTTTCCCGAAAAATGACAATGGAATCTTTCTCAGTTTCTCTGCAAGTGTCACTCTTCGAATTCCACTCTCTACATAGGTTGCTAAAAATGTCGTATTGTATTGTACATAGGTTGTTCCTGCGATCAACAGTAGACAAATGATACATCCGATCGGATAGAACAAGCCTCTGCCTTCCATTGTTCCATTCATATAATCACGCACAAGATAATACAACAGTCCAACCGGAAACATCAAGACGATATTGGAAATTGTAACAGAAGCAAATGCGTGCATCATATCCTTTGCACCCTGTTCAGAAAGTGCATATTTATGTTGTAATTTTTCTCTCAACGTCATATCAGACACCTACCTTCCAGTGTACAGATTTATTGTACTCTTCCCACATATGTGCATATAAGCCTTGTTTCTCAAGTAACGCTTCATGTGTACCGCTCTCTGTGATTTCTCCATCCTTCAGTACACAGATTCTGTCTGCATCTACAATCGAAGATAAACGGTGTGCGATCAGAATCACGGTCTTGCCTTCCGACAATCTTGAAAATGCTTTCTGTACTTTTGCTTCATTGTCCGGGTCTGCAAATGCAGTCGCCTCATCAAGAATCAGTATCGGTGCATTTTTCAGCATTGCTCTTGCAATCGAAAGTCGCTGTGCCTCTCCTCCGGATACATATGTTCCTTTGGCTCCGATAATCGTATCGATTCCATTTGGCAATTTCTCAATGATATCCTCACACTGCGCATCTTTCAAGGCCTGAAGAACTTCCTCTCTTGTCGCATCCGGTCTTCCCATCCGTACATTATCCAGAATCGACATTTTCAATAGTTTGCTGTCCTGAAATACAAACGATACACGTTGCATCAATTCTTTCGAAGCAATCTCTTTTACATTCACATTTCCAATAGAAAGCGTTCCTTCCGTCACATCAAAAAATCGTGCGATCAAACTTGCCAGTGTAGACTTACCTCCACCGGAAGGTCCGACAAATGCAACTTGTTCCCCTTCTTTTATCTGTAAATTAATATCATGAATCGCATCTTTTGCTGCGCCTTCATAACGAAAGCTCACATGATCAAACGCAATCGAATGCTCCTTCGGAACTTTTATCTGTGCTGCTTCTGCAAGAGATTCCCGATTCAAAATACTGTCCATACGCATCAATGAATCTTCCACTACCATTTGATTTTCTGATGCATACATCATTTTCCCCATTGTCACCGTAATGATCGGCGTAATGATAATATAGAAAATCAAATTCAGCAAAAACTTACTGTCTCCGCCATGATTTGCAAACAGAAATGCTGCTGCAATCAACACTGCGAATACTGCATTAATCATTGTTGTATAAAACGTCATCGGCAATCGTAATTCCTTTGTATACTCGATTGTCCACTTCTCATACTTTTTAATAGATGCCTGAAAACGTTTGAATGAAAATACCGACTGGCCAAATGTTTTTACAACCGGAATACCACGAACATATTCTACCGCTTCGCTGGACATCTCCTCCAACGCGTTCTGATATTCATTCATTTTATCTTTCATGCGCTGACCTGTCATCGTCATCATAACCAGAAATGCTCCGACAACCGGAATCAAACTCATCAGTCCAAGTCTCCAGTCAAATACAATCAGCAATACGATAAGCCCGATTGGTGTTGCATAAGCTCCCGCCTGGTCCGGCAGTTGATGTGCAAGATAAGTTTCCGTCGCTGCACTGGATTCGTTGACAATCTTACGAATCTTACCGCTTCCGTCTTTATCCATAAAGCCCATCGGAAGGGTCACGATATGGTGCATCATCTTCGAGCGCATATTCGCCTGTACACGGAATGCCGCAATATGCGAACACATCAAGGCACAAATATAAATAAACATCGATAAGAGGGCAAATCCCACTGCAGACCATCCATATGCCGACAGGTTCTGTGCTTCACTGTAATTCGGTGCAACATCCAGAATCTCTTTCATAATTTTCCAAATGTAATAAAATGGTACCAAAGCAATCCATGCACTGAGCACTGACAAAATCCAGGATGCGATTGTCAGATACTTAAAATTCCCTGCATAATCGAAAAGCTTTGATAAAGGACTTTGTTTCTTCATCTCAATTCCCCTTTTCTTGGATATTTGCATCATATAACACCGCTTATTGATAACTTAGTCTCAACTAACCCATACTTTTAAGAAAAGGCTGTGTTCCTGCACTGCAAAATCCACAACCATTTTATCTTATTATTCTTTATCGAACTGTAATATGGTATTCCATCCACCATAATGGTACTTCTCCAACATACGCATATATTTGCGTGCTGTCTCCTTCTCCATCTTATGCCGAACAACTTCAAACATGCTCTCAAACAACGCTCTTGTCATAATGTGGATAAATTCCTCTGTCACAAGCTCGCCATCTTCGTTCTGGAAATGGATCGTCTCCATAAACTTATATGTAGCTTCGGTCTCAATCTCTACCAGCCGCTCCACAAAATCCTGAAATTTCGTTCCATAAGATGCATCCAATAATAACTGAAATTCATCGAAATGTTCATAGATATAGTCCAACATCTCATCCATTCCTGTTCTCACATATTGGTTCATCACCTTTGGCTGCATCTGCGGTTCTTCCTCACGAAATTCATCCTGTGTTTCTTTGAACCTGTCTACAATATACTCTGCTGCCGGTTCTACAATCGCACTGAACAGCCCCTCTTTGTCCTTGAATCTCGAATAAATCGAACCGGTCGTTGTTCCCGCCTTCGAAGCAATTGTTCGAAGGGATGCTTCTGAATACCCTTTTTCTAAAAATTCTTCCTTCGCACAAGAAAGAATTCGTTCCGATACGCCTTCTACTGGTTTAGTCACTGTCTCCTCCACCCCTATTTATAACAGCGTTATATAACACTGTTATAAGCATATAATCTTTTTTACCATTTGTCAATAGTATGCAAAAGTTATCAGGCATTACATTTCTCATAAGCAAAGATTGCAGCCCCCAATGCACCGCATAGTTGCGCTTCATCACAGATATACAATTTTGCCCCGAGCTTTTCTTCCAACGCTTTGATAATTCCCTGATTCTTCGCCACGCCTCCGGTCATCATATACTCACCCGGATTTTTCTTGCCAAGTCTTGCAGCAAGTGCGCCTACTTTGGATGCAACGGATACATTTAATCCATGAATAATGTCTGCCACATCTTTATTCTGTGCAACCAAAGATACGACCTCTGACTCTGCGAATACGGTACACATGCTGGAAATCACAACATTTTCCTTCCATTCCAGCCCCTTTGTACTCATTTCTTCCAGAGATAATCCCAACGTTCTTGCCATCATCTCAAGGAAGCGTCCGGTTCCTGCCGCACACTTGTCATTCATAAGGAAATTCTTCACCGCTCCCTGCTCATCGATACTGATTGCCTTGATATCCTGTCCGCCGATATCGATTATGGTGCGTACATTCGGATTCAGATAATGTGCGCCCTTCGCATGGCAGGTAATCTCTGTGATACTGTCATCTCCGCTGTCGATATATGCACGTCCATAGCCGGTTGTCACAATACGAACAATTTCTTCTTTACGAATTCCGGCTTTTTCCAATGCAAGATTCAGACTTTTCTCTGCACTCATCATCGCTCCGCCACCGGTCGGAATAATCATCGTCGATTTAATCTGTCCATCTTTATCCAAAATCACTACATCCGTACTTGTGGAACCGCTGTCAATTCCCGCTACATAATATACTCCTGATTCCATTTTCTTTCTTGCCTCCTCACTGATTCCCTTTCCCGGATCCATATCATCCGAACCTTCGATTGTCTCTGCAAATGCCTGAACACGGGTCAGCAACTGCCCCGCACTCTGGCTTGTAAAATCTGTCTCAATCTTTAAAAGCGGAACCTTGATATCTTTTTTGATACTTGCATATTCAAATCCATAATAATCACAGAATTTGATTGTATGGTAAATAATTCCCTTCAGGTTCGCATCGAGATATAACTGATTTCTTCTCGTACTGTTATTCATTCGGAAACATGGAAGCTGACATAACAATGCATCCGCATAGGCAAGAAACATGGCCTCTTCCTCCATATTTTGCATTTCTTCCGGAATCACTGCCAGTTTTCTTCCGCCTGTACAGGTGAGGTTGTCCACCTTCATCTGAATATTTTCCTGAATCATCTGCTCAAGTACACCACTGACACGCACACCCATCACACCGATATAAGGTTCACTGTTTGCTTCGTGTTCTTCAAATGCATCTAAGAAACGTGCTTTGTTAAATGTCTTTCCGGAGAACCGTTCATATGCCGCTTTCAGACGCTTGATTGCCTGTGCCAGCTTCACCTTCTCGCACTCATTATCTTCATGTGGTAAATCCAGCATATAGAGGAATTTACATTTGCCGGTACTTTCCACGACATCATATACACGCCGCATGGAGTCACAACAATTCACAAGCACCAGCTCTTCTACCTTGCCTTCCAATACCGCCTGAATTACAGATTTTCCAAATCCGCACAAGTTGGCATGTGCAATCTGGTCCGACATTTCAAAGTTCTCCGGCATTTCCTCTAAGACTGCACATTCCTCTCCAAAGCCTTTGAATAATTCTACCGGAGTATATTTACAGACGTAATGTATCATAACCGCACTCCTCCTTCGCCTGATGTTTCCTCTTTATTTTGTTTCAGCATCTCCGCATAAGCCTGAAGTCTGGTCGATACCTGTCCGTCACTCGTATTCGCCGGATTACATCCGTCTCCATCAAGTATCATCGTCGGAATCCCGGCATTTTCCAGAGAACTTTTAATCAAACTGGATGCCCCGATCGTACCCTTACATCCCCAATGTGCAAACAGAATACTACCATCCGCTTCTGTCATGTGTGCCAGTTCTTCCGCTTTCTGAATTCTCTGTTTCACACTGCCATTGTAAATGCAGTTGACCATTTTCTCAGCCATTGCTTCATACGGATCATCATAATGCGTCTGCTGAAATCCATCCGCCACAAAATCACATGCCCGAATATGCATCTGTCCGCTGTAATTAAAGACATCTTTGACCGGTTCCTGTAAGAACGGCATCATATGCATCCACAAAATATGAAGCCCCTCTCCTTTTGGAGCTTTCTTCACATCCTCAAGAAGCAGTTTCGTATACTCCACTGCTTCTTGCGAGCCTGCCAGCAAATGACACATAAAAATCGCATACAACTCATTTGTCAGAGATGTGACCGGGTCATGGTCTTTTCGAAGTGCAAGCTGTTCTGCATAATACGCTGCTGCCTGATTACTGTTCTGAACTGCCTGACGCACCGTTTCTTCTGCAATCTTCTTTCCTGTCATATCTTCTAGAAATGTCTTCAATTCCCGCAACTGACCTGCTACATATTTAACCGAATCCTCATTTTTTTCATAAGGCACATCAATATAAAAGCCCGGTAGCTTATGTTTCTGCTTTAAATATGGAAATGTCATCATATTCCCGTCACAGGCAAGATTTGTGTAAACCATGCATTTTGGCTGTGGCAGCAAACCGCTCAACGCAGCTCCTAAAAACACTCTGTGATATGAGCACATCGTCTCCGGGAATCCCTCTTCCTCTGTCTTTCTCAAAAACGGCTGTTCACATCTTGTCCCTGCTATAAAACAAGACATTGCCTCTACCGAATACGGCGTAAGTCCTGCTGCCGTCAGAAGTTCTCCCGGCACAAAGATGCTGACCATCGCCGTATCTTCCGGCTTGGCAAGTGCCGCAATGATATTGTGCATTACTACTCTTGCCACATACTGACCTGACTTTGGCAGTTTTTTATCCGGAAAAAGGAGCAGCCGTTTCTCCTGAAGTCGATAGCCTGTGAGAAGAAGTTTACGCGCCTTCTCTGCATCCTTCAGGGACGTGCTGCCCACCATATTGCCAAATTTTTCTATAATATCCATTCTCTAGTCCTTCCATTCTTCTTGCAATTCACTGTTCCAAATAAAACAGTTTTTATTATAACAAGTAGAATGAAAAAGTAAATAGATTACGCGATCTTAAATATGTCATCCGTTACTCTGCAAATTCTAATGTAAGAATATTTTTTTCATCGATATAACTGTATTGCATATTCGAACACAATTTTTTTACAAGCATAATTCCCATTCCGCCTTCATCCAAATCTTCAAACTCTTTTTCTGTATTACACTCCAGAGAATCAAATCTTTTTCCATTGTCTTCAAATATAATACTTATCTTATCTTTCTCTTTGCTACAACGAACCCGCACATAATCGGCTCCAGAATAACTTACAATATTGGAGAATATCTCATCACAGGCAAGAAACAATTTCTTCTTTATAGCTTTGTCATAAGGAAACTCAAATATATATTGTTTTATCTTTTTAAGTTCCGACAAGTCACAATCCAGTTCCAGATATTGCTCACGCCGTTCGACCGCAAGCATGGTAATATCATCAAATTGCTCTGCCCCGTCTCCGATAAATTTCTTCAATGCATTTACAACATTTACACATACATCGTTTGCAGTCTGTTCGGATAAACTGCAGGCATTTAAAAGGTTCTCATTTCCAAAGAAATGTTTCTCTTTATTTACCGCCTCTGTCACTCCGTCCGTATAAATATAGAGAATATCTCCGTCTGCAAATTCGTGTTCACCCTGCTCATATTCTGAATCATCGAACACGCCTAATGCCATGCAGGTTTCACACTCCACAAATTCTGCCTTTCCATCATGGATGAGTACCGGTGTGTTATGCCCCGCATTCACATATTTGAAGCTATTTGAATTTTGCTCAAATATTGCGATAAACATAGTAATAAACATGCCTTCCGGGTTGGAATTGCAGATTTCAAAATTTGCGGTATTCACTGCTTCTGCAACATCCTCGATTTCCATCAGTTT
Organism: Schaedlerella sp.; assembly: GCA_052272205.1. GTDB lineage: Bacteria > Bacillota > Clostridia > Lachnospirales > Lachnospiraceae > Schaedlerella. Next base: position 9,945 of record DAVZKO010000034.1, read on the forward strand.
TTCACGGATCAAGGTTTTCACAAAAGCCATAAACATGGCTGCTGCGATTCCTTTTCCCGATACATCTCCGATGCACACACATACCTCTCCGTTTTTTAATAGAAAGCTATCATAGAAATCGCCGCCAACCTGCCTTGCCGATTGCATCCTTGCGGAAATCACAAAATCATTTGCAAGACATATATTTTTCTTTTTCTCAACCAATCCATACTGGATCCGTCTTGCAACTTCCAGCTCTGTATCTGCTTTTGCCTGCTCTCCGGCAAGTACTTTGATTTTATCAACATACGCATCTATATCCGTAACCATTTCGTTGAAGAAATCTGCCAAAAGCTGAATCTCGTCATTTGTATCCAGTTGGATTGGTTCAAAACTTATCCTGTCATCCTCCTTATTTGAAATATAATTTCTCATATGCTCAAATAAAAATGTAATCGGGTTGTATATTTTTTTCTTTATAAAGACCGCCATCAATCCAAAAATACAGACAAGGACCATGATTACAATGAACATTTTCAGAACTGTATCATAAATAATTTCCTGATAAATTTTATCAAGCGAATAGTCCGCCCCCACAAGTGCCACCGGATTGTTATCTTTATCTTTTATAAGGGCAAAAGATGAGATAAATTCACCATACTTGGCATTTTTATATTGATAGCTTACCTCATCCATATTACCTGTCCATGCGTTTTTTTCGGCATCAAAGGAGTCATGCGCTACAACTTCTCCGGCCCCACGCTCAGCTCCGATTTTCTCATTTTTTTTATCATCTGCTGATACACTGACCACATAAGTAACTTTATGATTCTCCATATCCGGAACGTAAATATAAACATATTCAAGTCCTTCCGACTTACAAATACTTCGAAGGACCGCCCGAATCTCCTGATAATCCGTTGAGTCAGGATTCTCAAGCAGTTCCTCTATATCGTATTCACCGGCAATCTGTGCTGCGACCTGCGCTGCACTTTTTGTGATGCCTGTTGTAAGCCTTGATATGCGCCGTATGCTACCTGTACAGCTCAACACTCCAAACAATAAGATTGCGCTTAAAAATATCAATAAAATGTGCCGGGTAATTTTATTTAATAACGATTTTTTCATTTTTCAATATCAATTTTTTTATCAAAACCAGTCAGTTTAAAGACATCCAGAATTTCATCGGAAGCATGTACAATCTTGAATCCGTCTTGATCTGCCATCTTCTTGTATGCAGCAACTACCTGACGAAGTCCTGCAGAAGAGATATACTCAAGCTGTGCAAAATCAAACACAAGACTTGTGATCTCTTCGTCCAACTTTGCCAGTTCTTCCTCCAACTGTGGTGCAGTCTGTGTGTCCAGCCATCCTACGATTTCCATCGTCGCTTTATTTCCGTCTTTTTTACTTATAATTTCCATTAAAATGTCCTCCATAATCAATCAAAAAATGCAAGTCTGTCCAGTGCCTCAATCGCACTCTCAAGATATCGGTCATCCGTGATTGGCCATTTATAGCCTAATCTGTAAAGAATCTGTGAGGTGAATCTGTTGCCGTAATCCAGCGTATAAATCTCATTTTCATTATGTGAAGTATATGCAATAAGTCCTGATACTGCATCGGAATCTTTGCCGGTCTTCGCAAACTCTTTAACAGCAACCTCAAACTCCTCATCTTTTACAATATCAATTTTAAATCCATGTTCACGCATTGCATAAATCAAATCTGCCATAAAGATATGATGGCTGTTGCATGCATGGAATACGGTAAATCTTCTGTCCGTCTGTGCAAGGTTCAAAACTGCAAGTGCAGTCGAATCAATCGGAGAGAATTCGGTCACTTCGTGCATACTGCTGATTGGAAATTTACCAACTGCTTTGTACCCTCTCAGACTTCTCAGAAATCCATTTGTAATAAAGTTAATCTGGAATTCCCCATCGGAATCTCTGCTCATAAGGTTTCCTACACGGATGATTTTTCCATCAAGTCCGCTTGAAACAGCTTCCAGTATCGCTCTTTCGGCAAGGAATTTGGTTCGGATATATTCGTTTGTAATATTCTGACCGATGTACAGATCATTCTCACAGAAAATTCTCGACATCGGAGGTGTACCATCCGCACCTTCACCGCTGACAGAAACCGTTGATATCTGAATCAATCTGCGTGCATGGTTTTTACATAAATCAATCAGATTTTCCACACCTGACACATTTATCTTTTCAAGCACATCCCCTGCAGCAAAATGTTTTACACAAGCCGCACAGTTGATCAGTGTCTGGAATTTATACTCTGCCAGCCTGCCCACATCTTCTTTTGATGTAATATCTCCGTCAACACACACTACACGTTCCTCAAACATTTCTTTATAAGGATTGTCGAAATAATACATCATCATATTCATCATTCTTTTTTCTGATGATTCATATGAGCCTTTGCGTACAAGACAATAAACCTTTCCATCGTAATGATCCAGGTATGCCTTCAAAATATGTATTCCTAAGAATCCGGTTGCTCCGGTAATCATGATATCTCCAAGATTTTCTTTCGTTACCAGATCCACATTTTCTTCGATATTTCCGCTTATCACACTCTGTATCTGATTGTAGTTATAATTTGAAAATTCATTGCCATTCGTTGCATCTGTGACCGGCTCATCCTGATCCACCATTGCCGCAAGTTCGCGAACCGTAGGATATTTGAATATATCGGCATATACGATACCAATGTTCTTTGACAGGCACATGATTGCAACCTTCGATGCAGTAAGTGAGGAACCGCCCATCTCAAAGAAGTTGTCCTCGATTCCTATCTTATCCATTCCCAACGCTTTCTCAAATATGCCGCACAGTTCTGTCTGAACTGCTGTAACCGGTGCTACATAGTCCGTTCTTTCTGTACTTATCTCCGGTTCCGGAAGTGCTTTTTTATCAATCTTACCGCCCGGAGTTACCGGCATTTTATCAAGATAAACAAAGAATGACGGCATCATATAATCCGGAATAAGCGGTTCAAGGAATTTCTTCAGCTCTTCGTCCGCGATGCTTTCTCCGGTATAATAAGCAGCTATATATTTATTTCCACTCTTTTCGATTACTTTCACAGCAGCATTCTGAGCTGATTCATGTTTTAAAATGGCTCCTTCAATCTCGCCAAGCTCTATTCGATAGCCTCGAATCTTCACCTGCGAATCGATTCGTCCGATGTATTCGATATTTCCATCACCCTTCATGCGAACCATATCACCGGTTCTATACATCCGCTTGTCTTCCTCACATACAGAGAATGGATTTTCAACAAACGCTGCTACCGTCTTCTCAGGCAGATTATGATAGCCTCTTGCGATCTGTCTTCCGGCGTGGCAAAGTTCACCCGATGCACCTACCGGAAGTCGGTTCAAATCCTTATCTACAATATAGCTTCGGATATTCGTCTGGGATTTTCCGATCGGTATATTGTCATACTGTCTGTCGACGAAAAATTCTGTCGATGAAACGGTATTTTCCGTCGGGCCATAACCATTCACCATCTGATATGTACGATTACGATAATGCTTGAATTTCTCACCGCCAAGTGTTGCAAATTTAAGGTTCGGAGCATCGTCGAGTATCTCTGTTACCAGCTCTCCAATCTGGGTTGGAAGTGTGATCGTTGTAATTTTTTCATCTTTTATAAATTTCGCAACTGCAACCGCATCTTTTCTTATACCCTCCGGGAGAATATATAACATTGCTCCTACGGTGAGCGGTGCAAACAAATCCATTACCGATGCGTCAAAGCAAAAACTTGCAAATTCTGCAACCACATAATCCGGTGTCATCTTTCTTGACGGAACAATATATTCGATCAGATTCAATAAATTCCTGTGTTCAAGCATAACTCCTTTTGGTTTTCCGGTTGAACCTGAAGTATAAATCATATATGCAAGGTTCTCCGGTTTCGGAGCTGTAAGTTCTACAGAAAGTTCAAACTCTTTTGCTTCTTTGGCAACCTCATCGAGACTGATCATATTTTTATCATAGAATCCAACCAGACTTCGATACTGATTTACTACAAGCAGATTTTCCGCTTCGGAATCTTTCAGCATATATTCAATTCTGCTCTGCGGATATTCCGGATCTAACGGAACATATGCTCCTCCTGCCTTCATAACACCCAGATATCCAATGGTGAATTCTTTGGTTCTTCCACACAAAATACCTGCGACTTTTTCTTTGCCAAAACCATTTTCTGTAAGTTTTTGTGCAACGTAATCCGACATTCTGTCAAGCTCCCGGTATGTAAGCTCACCGAATTCATCCTTCACTGCAATTCGCTCCGGATATTTGTCTACTGTTTCTCTAAATAAATCTACAACTGTTTTTCCTTTATGCTCCGGACAATCTACCATCTTCGTCTCTTCCTCAAACAGCAATCGAATATCCGATGGTTCCTGACCCTTAACCATTCCTTCTATAGCAAGTTCGAGATTATCTGCCAGATATTTCATCGTTTCCTCGCGATACATATCACCGCGATATTCAATCTCAAAGACAAATTTATTTCTTTCAATTGAAATACTTACCGAAACAGGAGCTTTCGCTGCATTCAAGCGGACAGGTTCCTCAGAAGCGAATTCCCCGCCAATTGTATCAAATTCAAAGTTATCTCCCTGATAAACAACCATTGCATCCGCTTTTATGTTAAACTCACGGCTTATCTGTGAGAATGGATAGATATCGTTGTTCATCGAATCCATCAGTTGTTGCTGAACCGCTGTCAGATAATCTTCTGTACTTCCCGAAAAATCACAAGAGACAGGAAGTGTTTTTACAAGCATTCCAACGGTATCTGAAAGTCGTGAATCATTTCTTCCGTGATAAACCGTTGTGAACACAGAATGGTCCTTAAAATTATATTTACCAAGCGTGAGTCCAAAAGCTGCAATGAAAAATACATTTTCCGTAATTCCATGCTTCTTACAGAAGTCCTTTACATCCTGAACGGAAATCTCTGCAACCTCTCTGTGGAACATTCCTGCTGTCGGAGCTGAAACTGCTTTGTCTGGATAAAATTCCATACTTCCGCCCGCATTTTCAAAGACAGATTTATAATAATTCTCTGCATGTTTATAAGCATCACCCTGCAAAGCTTCATGGTTATCCAGTGCGAGCTCATAGGACGTGTATTGTTCCTTCTCAAGTTTTTCGCCACTGTATGCCTTGTTGATATCATTCATTATGATTTCAAGAGATGTACCGTCGGCGATAATATGATGGATATCTAAGAACAAATAATTGCCGCCTGAAGTTCTGTAAATCTCAAATCGGAAAAGTTGCTCGTTAAACAGCATATACGGACGAACCAGCGTCTCTTTATTCATGCCATCGATAATCTGTGTGTTATAAGTTAAATCGTCATCACGTTTCTGAAGGACATCTCCATTCTCATCCATAAACAGACACGTTTTCAGATAAGGATGTGCTTCCACCATACTGTCTATTGCTTTTGCAAGTTTCTCCAGATCAACCTTTTTGTCAAGCTTGAACAGATATGGAATATTATAAATTGTGGTGCCCATATTGGCGGTACATTCAATCAATATTCCTTCCTGTGTATTGGTGAGTGGATAAATCTCCTGAATCTCTCTCTTTGTTCCTTTGCCTGCCTTCTGCACAAAACCTTCGAGTCTCTCAACGGTAGAATTGTCTTTTATATCCGATGTTTTGATGACAATATCGAATGCTTTTGACAGAAGCATATTCAATTTGATCGCACTGATTGAAGTAAGTCCGACACTAAAAATATCCGTTGTGATTCCAAACTCCGTATAACCTAAAACTTCTGCAACACAATCAAATATTTTTTGCTGAATCTCATTCTGTGGTTTGATAATTTCTTCAACCTTCTTTTCCGGTTTTGGAAGTTCTTTTTTATTTACCTTCTGATTCTGGTTCAGCGGAATCTTATCAATCTGCATTGTAACTGCAGGCACCATATAAGGCGGTTTTGTTTCTTTAATAAAATTATTCAGTGAATTGACATCCACCATGCTGTCCGATACAACATATGCAGCAATATATTTTCCGCTAAATGGGTCGTCAAACGCAACGACTGTCGCATCCTTTATGCCTTCGTATCTTCGAATCACTTCTTCCACTTCGGAAAGCTCAATTCGAAATCCTCGGATCTTAACCTGCGAATCTTTTCTTCCGATAATCTGAATATTGCCATCCGGAAGATATCTTGCAACGTCACCGGAATGATACAACACTTCGTATCCTTCGGCATCATCATAAATATTTTTTGTATATACTTCCGCTGTTTTTTCCGGTTTATTGAGATATCCTCTGGAAACCTGCCATCCCGCTATCATAAGCTCACCGCATGCACCATATGGAAGCATATGACCGAATTTATCTGTGATGTAAAGTTTGATATTATCAAGTGCCTTACCGATCGGTACGTTATTATAATACTTATCAACTTCAAATACGGTAGTAAAAATCGTATTTTCTGTCGGTCCATATCCATTTATCAATTTAAAATTCTTCGGCGGTTCACACGGAACAAGCTTTTCGCCTCCTACAGAGAGATATTTCAGACTCTTACAATCCATTTCCATTGCAAACTGTCTTCCTACCTGCGTTGTCATAAAGGAGTGTGTGATACCATTTGTCTCGAAATAATCGTTGAGTGCAATAAAGTCCAGACGAATCTCTTCCGGAATAATATGCAGTTCGGCACCATTGGCGATTGCTCCATAAATATCCATCATACATGCATCAAAACCAAAGGATGCATATGCTGCTATTTTAGATTCAAAATCAATGCCGTAATATTTTTTATACCAATGACAGAATGCAGTAATATTACCATATTCAAGCATACATCCCTTTGGCACGCCGGTAGAACCCGATGTATACAACAAGATAAACAGGTCATGCAAACTTGGTTTTTTCAGCTCAACATCCATATCTTCCAGCTGCAGGATCTCATCCATGAACAATACATTACCCTTATAACCGTCAACTAACGGCAATAACGCTCTGTCAGCAATCAAAAGTTTTGCAGACGAATCCTCGAGCATATACATCAGTCGGTCTTTTGGATAAGTCGGATCCAACGGTTGATATGCCGCTCCTGCTTTGATCACTCCGAGCGGTGCGATTGCCATGTATTCACAACGTGGAATCAGAATGGATACAACATCTTCCTTACCGATGCCCTTCGATGCAATGTATTTTCCAAGTCTGTCACTGAGCTCGTCCAGTTCTTTGTATGTATATCTCTTCTCTTTGAATACTACCGCAGTATGATTCGGCACTACCTGCACCATCTCATCAAACATATCGACAAGTGTTGTATTTCTGCCATAGTCACTTTCCGTACGATTGAACTTGGCAATTGTATCTACCGCATTTTCTGAAATCACGGAAATCTCGGAAATGTATTTTGCTTTCAGCATAGAATTCATCGCAGCCTCATATGCTTCCAACATTCCATCAACAAATGCTTTACTGTACATATCGCTGCGGTATTCCGCTGTTAATACATATTCCTGATCGTAATCTCTTACCTGGATAAGCATTGGCATCTTCGCCATATCAAGAGAAAGATCCGTACCCTTCGCTATCGTATCTCCGATTGGGAAATCATCACTCAACTCTGCCTGATATGCAAATACAAAGTCGGAATTGATGCCATATTTGGCAGCAATATCATAGAATGGGAAGATATCATTTGCCATAGATGACATAAGCTGTTCGGAGACGCCTGTCATATATGCCTGTATCGTCGTTTTCTCTTCAAACGCACAATATACCGGAAGCGTTTTTACAAGCATGCAAACAGTATTTTCAAGTCGCGAGTCATTTCGCCCGTTATAAATTGTCGCAAAAAGACTGTCATCGGAATTGGAATATTTGGTTGCGAGAATACCAAACAATCCTGTAAATAACGTATTTGGTGTAACTCCCATTTTTTCACAGTAAGAGAGAATTTTTTCTTCGTTAATTTTTAACTCCCGTGTTGTATATCCTTTTTCCGGCACTTTGCCTGAATTATCCGGTAACGGAAGTGATTCTGTTTCAATGCCTTCAAAAATACTGTCATAATACTTCTCGGCTTTTTTATATTTGCCTTCTTTCATCTGCTGTTCTTCATCCAGTGCAGCATCAAAGCCTGTATAGGTTTCTTTTTCCAGTTCTTCCCCCATATATGCTTTATTGATATCCGCCAAAATAATATCATAGGAGTTACCGTCAGCAATGATATGATGAAAATCGGTAAACAAATATTTTTTATATTCTGTGAGATAAATTTCCGCACGGAACAATCGTCCTTTTTCAAGTTTAAAAGGACGTACAAGATTTTCTTTTACTGTTTCAAATTCACTGTTTGTGCTCTGAATGATATCCGGTATAAACTCGTCTTCACATGGACTTTGCACCATCTCTCCATCATCATTCAAGTATACTTTCGTAAGTAAATACGAATGTGCATTCACCATTTTTGTGATCGCGTCAGACAATTTCTGTTCGTCAACCGTATTTTCCAGTTCAAAAAGAAATGGGATATTATAAACGGTGCTGTCCGGATTCTTGCTACACTCGGCAAAAATACCCTTTTGTGAGCCTGTGAGCGGATAAACCTCTCTCTTTTCATAAGTTCTGATCTTCGGTGCAAGCATGATATATTTTTCAAGTTTTTCAACTGTATTGTTGTCATGGATATCGCCTGTTTTTACAGTCACTCCAAATTCATCGGAAAGCAGAATACAAAGCTTCATCGCACTGATTGAAGAAAGTCCTGCTTTGTAAAGACTTGTATCGATTCCGAAGAAATCATTACCAACGGTCTCAGCGACAATCTCAAAAATCTTTTTCTGCATCGGAGTTTCCGCAGCTTTCAGACTAGTCGGTACCACAACCGGTTTTGGCAGTGCCTTCTTGTCGACTTTTCCGTTTTGTGTCATCGGCATCTTTTCAAGTTGTATGAAAACATCCGGCACCATATAATGTGTCAGTGATTTGGAAGCATATTCTGTAAGTTCTTCTATCTCCACCTCATGATCTGCTATGAAATAGCAACACAAATATTGATTATCGACAGGAACGGTAATGCTGGTGAGAATTCCTTCAAAACTATTAACGACCTCTTCTATCTCGCCAAGCTCAATTCGCAATCCTCGAAGTTTAATCTGATTATCTATTCTTCCAAGGAATTCGATTTCATTCTCTGAGTTGATTTTTGCAAGGTCGCCTGTCTTATAAGCTCTCTCCCCATTCAGTTCGATAAATGCAGCCGCCGTTTTTTCCGGCAGATTCACATAACCTCTTCCGACTCCCAAGCCAGCAATCACGAGCTCACCGATTTCTCCGTCCGGCAAAATGTGATTGTCCTTATCAACAATAAATACCTTGACATTTCCATTCGGAGCTCCGATCGTGATCTTTTGACTGTCCGTGATCACTTTCATCGTACAGCTTATCGTTGTTTCCGTAGGGCCATAGCCATTCATAATATAAGCATCTGCATTTACCAAACGGATTTTATCATAGAGCGCCGGTGGAAATGCTTCTGCACCAATGTCGAGAACTTTTATCTGTGACATGGCATCTTTGAGCTGTGGCAGATCAATGATATTTGATAAATATGTAGGCGTCGTTGTCATAATATCGACTTTATTTTTCACAATCAATTCACCAAGTATGATGGGATTGTTGATTTCTTCTTCGCTCGCAATGACTGCAGTAAGTCCGTTTGTAAGTGGCACAAATTCTTCGAGAATGGAAACATCAAACGTCATTGCCGCCATGGAAAGCGACACGGAACCTTTCTCTACATATCCGAATGTCTCAGCATTTTTCGGATTTGGATTCACAAAGTTTGCCAGATTGATATGCTCGATCATAACGCCCTTTGGTTTTCCGGTTGAACCGGAAGTATAAATGCAATAGCAAAGATCGTGTTCTTTTATTTCCACATTTGGATTTTCTGTATTTTCATGCTTAAGTAATTCTTCAAGCAACAAAACCGTACAATTCAGCTTTGAGAACAGTTCCTCTCTCTCCTTTGCAATCTCTTTTGTCGTGATTACAAACGGAATTCCTGCATCCTCAAAAATATACCGGATTCTGTCATCCGGATAATCCGGCGCAGCAACTGTAAATGCTCCTCCTGCTTTTAGAATTCCCTGTCGTACCGCATAAAAATCGCAGCATCGCTCAAGTACCACGCCTACGATAGTCTCTCTTTGAATGCCTTTTTCAATCAGTGCATTGGCAATTCTATTTGCTCTTTCATTTAATTGAGCATAAGTAAAACTTTCTTCACTTGTAACAACCGCAAGTTTGTCCGGATAGAGATTTACCTGTTCTTCAAAAAGTTTGGTTACCGGACGAAATGCAAATTCAAACATTCTTTCATTGATTGCAGACATTTCAAGCCACCTCCTAAAAAGATATTATTGTATTATTCATATCGATTGCACGAATATAATTCATCGATTTTGAAATCTTCTTTACAAGTTCAATTCCATGTATATCAAATTCTTCACTGTCATGTTTATATTCCAGCGGATTAAAGATCACCCCGTTATCTCGAATTCTCAAATTAAGGGTATCCTCTTCGATACAAAGATTGATGTCAATCCAATTCGAAGATTTTCCTCCGAACTTAATAATATTTACCGTCATTTCTTCTGCACATACGGCTGCAAGATTTGCCTTGTTGCCTGATACTCCGTTATCCACGCAGAATTCTTTTATCTTTTTATGGACATCCTTTGACTCGTCCAACGTACTCTTAATAGAAAAGTCCAGATTCACTCCCGGATTTTGATCCGGAATAATGTAAAATGTGGAATCTTTATATTTGATCTTCCGATAAATATTCACCACGATCATCGTTACAATCTCAGTAACTACAAACCCGATTGCAATCCCATTAATGCCGATTCCGTCAATCTGCTTCCAGATAACGATCCCTGCAAATGTTGCCGGCAACATTGCAACCGCATTTTCCAGAAGTGTAACAAAACTTGCAATGGAGGTTTCTTCAATGGATTCGTAATAGCTTATCATAAACTTATTCCACAGATAAGGGATTACGCATAGGGCGAACAGACGAAGCGCCTTTACCATCTGGCTTCCGAGCTCTCCACCACCGCTTCCGAACAGCATCGTAATCTGCTCCGTAAATGTCATCACACAGACAAATACGACTGCAAGGACAATATAGCTGTATTTCAGCATCTTTTTACAGAGGACATGAATTCCAACGTAATCTTTTTCACCATAGAGGATTCCCGCAACATTCGGAATCACACCGATAATTCCTCCGGTAAGCATCTCAACAATCATCAGAACATTGTCACAGACTGTAAATACCGCCATTCCTGCTTCGCCGATCAGATTCATGATGATCAGGTTGAGTCCGAGTGCTTTTACAAAATTGGTTGCCATAAAAACAAGCATCGGAACTCCTGTGACAATTGCTTCTTTCAAGACTACAAATTCCTTAGCTTTCAGAAATACAAAACTCAAATTCCGCTTATCCGAACGAACGTAAAGTATAAAAATAAACATTGCTAAGAAGAATCCAAGTACCGTCGATAATGCCGCGCCTTTAATTCCCATCGGCGTAAATTTGAGGAAAATATAATCAAGCACAAGATTGATCACATTGGCAGCAATCAAATAGGCGGATGCAAGTTCGGGGTGATTTTCCGCGCCAAGATAACTTACCATCAACAAACCGACTCCAATTACCGGTGCACCAAACATACTCACAAGAATATAGTCTCTTGTATAGTACAGCAGGACACCTCCATCCGTTACCAGTGCCTTTGCAATCGGGTCTGCTGTGAAGAATGCACAGGCAGAAAAAAGAATTCCCACAATAAGTGTCACGATAAGTGTTGCCGAGAACACCTTTGATGCACCTTCTTTATCACGCTTTCCAAGCATGATTCCTGCTGCTATGGAACCACCGATTCCGAGACAGTAACCAACAAGCTGAATCACCGTTTCTACCGGCAGACTCATCGTAACTGCTGCCATTGCATCGACGCCGATTAAGTTGCTGACAAAAATCGTATCGACGATATTTCCAAGCTGAAGCGCCAGTGACATCATTATTCCGGGAATGATGTATTTGTTTAGCTTTTCATTTAATAATCTGTTGTTTCTCCTTTGTGTCATACGCCCTCCCTTTTATCTGTAAAGTTCTTTTCTTCTTTTCCGTTTAATAAATCTAATAAAATTGTATCATGAATTTTCTGAAAATTCAATTTTTATGCTTTGCTAAACTGCTATCAAATGAAAAAGAGGTACTGTGAACATTAACAAAAAAGAAGATGTCTGCCAGACGAATTGAATCTTCTTCGTCTGGCGGACATCCCCATGAGGTTCATGTATTATTCTAATTCTATTTTTTCTTCTCTGCCTCTCGCAGACTAATCACCAAATCATATACCTCCGGTCGACGCTCTTTCAAATGCTCATCCAATCGATGTCTGCGCTCTTTAAACCGCTCTGCAAGTTCGGGATGCTCTTTTGCAATCCGCTCATGCACTTCTTGTCTATGTTCCTCAAAACGTGCCGCAAGTGTTGTTTCATCTTTTCCTGAAATATTTACAATCTCTTTCAAATGTTCCTCAAGATGTTCCAGCCACTCGTCCTCGTCAAATGCCTCCATGTGTGACCAGCTTCCATGTAGTAACTTCTCTACATCGCCACTTTTCTTTAACTGCTCAATCTGACGTGCAATCTGTTTCTCAATCTCATCCTCCGTATTCGAGCCAAATGCCCAGACAAATTCCTGCATCCGGTTATCCACACGTTTTCTAGAAGCACTGCGTTCCTCATTATCCACACCGTCTTCCAGAGGATATGGTCTGTTAATCCCCATATCTTTGAGTGCAATGTGAATGGTTCTTCTCACACAGCCTTCTTCGATCAAATATCCAAGTCCAAGCTTTCTCATCTGCTCATTTAAACCCGCGATATGCTCTGTAATATAGAATCGAATCCCCTGCTCTTTCAAAGATGTGTACAGATTACCGATTCGTTCTGCCGCTGTAATATCCATATTTCCAATGCCACTTGCATCCAAAATAACTGCTTTCGTATCTTTCTTTCGTTCTAACGCATCCTCGATATCCTGCTGCAGTACCTGTACATTTGCAAAAAAGAGATTACTGCTGAAACGATAAATGACAACACCTTCCACCGCATGGATCTGACTGCTCTCTGTCAGGTCGCGAAAATGTCTGTGTCCCGGCTGAATTCCAAGAAAACATCTCGCAGGTTTGGATGAACGGATTACCATTTCAGAGAAAGATAAAATAATTCCGATGAGTACACCGTTAATTGTTCCAAGTAAAAGTACCCCTACGAATGCGCCCCAGAAAATCAAGCACTCTGTACGACTGACCTTCCACAGTTTCGCGGCAAGCTCAAATTCTGTTGCACCGAGAAGGGCGGAAATCACGATTGCCGTAAGCACCGGAATTGGAAGATATCCGATAAATCCAGTCCCGCAGAGTAGCAGAATCAACATCGATAATCCAGCAACGATACTCATGAGCTGTGTCTTGCCCTGATACTGCTCTCCCATTGCTGTTCTCGAAACCGATCCATTGATTGGACAGCATCCGGTAAATGCTGCGACCAGATTGCCAAGTGCAAATGCCAACAGTTCCTGATTATCGTTGATTCGGTATCCATTTTTCTGTGCGAAATTATTTTCGGCAAGCAATGTTTCTGCCATAATAACTACTGCGACCGACAAACTAATGGTAAGTACTTCATTAAACGGAACAAGCGAAAAGTCCGGAATACTCCATCTCAGAAGCCCCGGTTCTACTGCATCCAAAGTCTTGATTCCCCACTCTGCCATAGGAAGAACTTTTGTAAGAAATGCTCCTGCCGCCATCAGCACAACCGCCATCGGGAACTTCGGTACAATCTTTTTTGCCACTAGCAAAATTGCAAGGGAGATGATGCCAAGTACAAGAGACGGCACATTGATCTGCTTTGCCACCTGTGCAATATGCTCTAAAAGTTCCAATAATTCTCCGGTTCCTGCTGTTCCACCCATGAGTTTCGGTACCTGCATCAAAATGATGGTCGTACAGATACCTGTGATAAATCCACCCATCACAGGTTCTGATATGTAATTCACAAGCTTTCCTGCGTGCATCAGATAAAATGCAATAAGCCACAACGCCACAAAGAATGTCAATACCGGAACAACTGCAAGTGCTTCCTTCGAACCACTCGTAATGTTCATTCCAAGCAATGCCGATCCAACCAACGCCGCCGGTGCTGCATCTACACCAAATACAAATTGAGGTGAAGTAGAAAATAATGCAAATAAAATAATTGGAAATACCGAACCATATAATCCGTAAACCGCCGGAAGTCCTGCAATCTGTGCGTATCCCATAGATATCGGAATCGAAACTGCCATAATGATCAAGCCGGTGATTACATCTTTGATTAGATTTTCCTTATTATAATTCTGCATTGTGGGTGCCAGTGTTATCTTTGTAAACTTCAATTCTTGCCATCCCCTTTTCGATTTTTTGTTATTTCCTCTGTATATTCGTTTTACCTTTCTATTTTATCCTGAAAATCTATGAACATATATTTTCCATGCCCTATTCCTGTCACTTTTTCCTTTTGCAGCATTACTAAATATTTTTCAAAATCATTGCTTACTTTTTCCTGGCCATTGCTTACTTTTCTATAAATTGTAACTTTAAATCCGTTCCCAAACTCTTCAAACAATGGCTCATTTAGTCCATATTCTCTACACCGATTAATAATTCTTGGAATCCCGGTTCCCCATGCTTCTATAATATGCATATAGTGAAATGCTTCTGCAATAGCTCCTTATATAATATTCTTAGGATCCTAAAAACTTTTACGCTTTTGTAGGAACGGCATTCTACTTTTTATCTTATTTCTGTTCTGAGAAGAACTGTCCAATTAAAGTTAAAATAGTCCCAACTACCGTTTTTGTTACCTTCTTCATGTTGTCATGTCTCCTCGTTAAGAATTATTCTAGCACAGCGAAGTGGGAATAGCTTATAAGATATCTTCAAACTTTATGCATCATGTATGGATTCAAAGATGACTGAAGAGAATAATACAGAGGATTATTCTGTAGAATTTCAACTCACATCCTCGTGAAGAGGATGACCACTACGCTTGTAAACGACGTCGTAGGTAAGCGTATTTCAACTCACATCCTCGTGAAGAGGATGACAATGCTAACAAGTTAATCCGTCGGTGGATTCCAATTTCAACTCACATCCTCGTGAAGAGGATGACAAAAGCCAAACATGGATGAAGAAATTGAATATATATTTCAACTCACATCCTCGTGAAGAGGATGACCACGCACGGGCGGAATACAATTCGACTTAGAACCATTTCAACTCACATCCTCGTGAAGAGGATGACTAATGCTATGAATACTATTGCCAAGCTTCAGAATATTTCAACTCACATCCTCGTGAAGAGGATGACTTTATGCAGGGATTAGCTAAGGGCATCGAAAAGAGTATTTCAACTCACATCCTCGTGAAGAGGATGACTCTTAATTTTTCTTGCTAAGTCTCTGTCGATTCCTATTTCAACTCACATCCTCGTGAAGAGGATGACCTTTGTGCAGGAATCCGGCTTTGACAATGTTGACATTTCAACTCACATCCTCGTGAAGAGGATGACTGGAAGTTGCCCCATTTGCATAGCAACCCGGATATTTCAACTCACATCCTCGTGAAGAGGATGACTCCTGCCCGTTGCAGCAATTTTCGTTCCCTGTTTCATTTCAACTCACATCCTCGTGAAGAGGATGACTGACATCCATGTTTCTGCATTGATCAGTTCTTCATTTCAACTCACATCCTCGTGAAGAGGATGACGGCAATTTTAAACAAAATCTTTTTATTTAAAATCAACATTTTATATATCATAACATATTATTCTCTATTTTTTATATCTACATCTCTATATTATATCCCTTTTCTTCACCGAATTGCTTATTTTCTGGTGCGAATACTCCGGCAAACCACTGTTCACTTGCCTTTCGCACTCAAATATTCTTCAATTAAAAACTTCACTTTCTGCTTTCTCCACTTCTATCATTTCTTTTCAATATGTATGCTCTGCTTTTATCCTTGCACATTCTGTTGCAATATAAAAATCGAGTGCATTTTTTCTCGTTTCCTTTAATTTTTCCCATTGAAATTCGCAACCACTATCTCAAATTTCCTACAAATAATCTTGATGAATTTTACACAACATCCACTATAAAAATCATAAATCTATCGGTATCTTTTAACACATCTACGCCCCACAAAGCATTTGTATTCCCAACTTTTTCATAATCCACTTGTATTTTTCCATAATTCATTCCTTTTGCAAAACATTTATATATCGTATATACGTATATTGTAAGTAAAACAAATCGTATGTCAAACTTTTCCAACATACGATTTACTTATTAATTATCTTGTAATGCCTCCAGATATCCAATCAACCGTTCCTTTTTTCTGTTTTTCAAATTCCGAAAACTTTCCAGAACAAACTGAATCATATCATTTTTACTAATTAAAGCAAAAATCTTTTCACTGATTAACAAAAGTAGCACCTCTTCCTATTTTGAAATATATAAAACACCAAGTGTCCCAGGTCCACAATGACTGGAAATAACACCGCCAGCTCTGGTTTCTAATATCTCACTAAAAACTCCTAAACTTTCCAAATATTCACGTACGGCTTCAACTATCGCATGGTCACATCCTGAATGTGTGATAAACACACGATCCGGTCTTGCAGATTGTAAATCTTTTTCCATGTCTTTAACATAAGACATAATCGCAGAATTAATTTTTCCACGATATTTCTTTGAAGCATTCATAGCTCCATTCTCTACTACGATTTTCGGATGTAGTTTTAAAACACCTCCCGCCATGGCAGCAACCGCATTACAACGACCGCCACGATATAAATAAATAAGCGTATCCACAACAAAGCTTGCCCGTACATTTGGTTTTAATTTCTCTATAACAGAAGTAATTTCTGCCGCAGTGTGATTATTCTGTGCCATAATAGCCGCCTCTACCACCAGCAGACCAATTCCTGTAGAAAGATTTGCGGAATCAATAACTGTAATCCGTTCTGTAGCTTCCAACTCCTCGGCTGCTATACGCATAACATTGTTTGATGTAGACATACTGCTCGAAATAGAAAAACAAATGATTTCACGTCCTGCTTCTACATATAGACGAAAAAGTTCAATCGCATCCGCTAACGATGGTGCCGAAGTTTTCGGTGTTGTTTTATGTTCATCAGACCACGAAAAAATCTCCTCCGGTGTAACATTTTTCCCATCTTCATATTCATCCTCTCCAAGTAAAATGTGAAGTGGCAGAATATCAATATCATACTTTGTTGCCAACTCCGGAGAGAGGTCACATGTACTGTCTGCAATAATTTTTACCATGTTAAAATCTCCTTTCTACTGTTATTTGAGATGTTTATCTGTAAAGTTTGATCTTGTTTTGCTTAAAATTATATATCATTATTATTGTACCGCATTATTCTTATTAATCAAATGACTTTTTCTTTTTATAGACAGAAGAAGATGTCAATGGACGCGGACAGATTATAGCGGGGAAATGGATATTTGAATTCACATTCCTATGAAGAGGATGACAATTACCGAATGGTACATTTCCTATCGTAACGTCATTTCAATTCACATTCTCACAAGGAGGATGACAGGCGGCATTGTTGACCACATGCTGCCCAACGTCATTTCAACTCACATCCTCACAAGGAGGATGACTTATGATCACGTTCGGCATATAATTGCCTTTCATATTTCAACTCACATCCTCACAAGGAGGATGACGATGCCATTCCATACTTCATCCCATGAAGTACCATTTCAACTCACATCCTCACAAGGAGGATGACAGAGACTGAAACACAGGCAGCAGCCGAAGAGGTATTTCAACTCACATCCTCACAAGGAGGATGACGGAAGCGCAGGACGCTCTGCTCGATGAGTTCATCATTTCAACTCACATCCTCACAAGGAGGATGACGCTCCGCCTTTTTTCGGTCTGCCTGCCCTGTTCTTATTTCAACTCACATCCTCACAAGGAGGATGACGAACCGGAGCAGGATGGCGAGGAGGTACAAGGATATTTCAACTCACATCCTACCTTATTATGAATGTTTGCCTTGAGTTGAAGTAAATATTATGAC
>DAVZKO010000035.1:0-27703 GCA_052272205.1 Schaedlerella sp.
CAGATTGCGGAGAATCTGACACGAAGTGGCAATTGTACACCGCCAAAGGTATGTCCGGTGTGTGGCGGGGCGACACGCATTTCCATGGAAAATGATACAAAAACGTTGTATTGCACAAACCCGGAATGTCAGGCAAAACAGGTGAAATCATTTACGTTATTTGTCAGCCGTGATGCGATGAACATTGAGGGATTGTCAGAAGCAACATTAGAGAAATTAATTGATAGAGGATATATCAAAGATTTCTCGGATATTTTTCATGTGGAGCGTTACAAAGAAGAGATTCAGAATATGGAAGGGTTTGGAGAAAAATCCTACGATAATCTGATGAAGAGCATCGAGCAGGCGAGAACAACGACCTTGCCGAAGTTGATATACAGTCTTGGAATCGCCAATATCGGTCTGGCAAATGCGAAGGTGATTTGTCGTGCATTTAATCAGGATGTAGAAAAAGTTGTAAATGCAACGGAAGAAGAATTGAGCGAGATTTCCGGAGTGGGTGGTGTGATTGCCAAAGCATATGTAGATTATTTTGCAGATGAGAAACATCGGGAAGTATTTGCAAAACTGTTGGAAGAAGTGACGATTCCGAAAGAAGAGCAGACAAGCGAGCAGATCTTTGCCGGATTGAATTTCGTGATTACCGGAAGTGTACATCATTATGCAAATCGTGCAGAGGTAAAAGAAGAGATTGAAAATCGAGGCGGAAAGGTTACAGGTTCCGTTACATCAAAGACCAATTATCTGATCAACAACGATGTGGAATCCACGTCATCGAAGAATAAAAAGGCAAGGGAACTTGGCATACCAATCATATCGGAAGAAGAGTTCCTTGAGATGTTGAAGTAGTGTTTTTATAAGTTTACTTGCAGAGAGTCAGGAAAAGATGGGATTCAAAATATAATTTGTATGAATTTACACGATGTTTAGAAAAAGTTCATTTGAAGTGATAACGGAATTCCGCTATAATGGTGAATGATAAAGGCAAATCAACCTTGTAAAAACATAGGTTATGAGTTACATGGGAGTGAACAGTGACCAGAAAGATACACAAGAACGGAGGTTATGTGAAATGTCAGAACACGACACAATAATCATAGATGAAGAACAGAATGAAGATTTCAGAGAGGTAGATTTGGAATCCGGAGAAGATAAAAAAGACGAAGTGACTGTAGTTACAGGAGATGCAGAGCAGGATAACGATGAGAAAGAGGACGATTATGAAAAAGTTTGCTTTATCTGCCATCGTCCGGAAAGCGTAGCCGGCAAGATGATGGAATTCCCGAATAACATCACCGTATGTCAGGACTGTATGCAGAAGAGTTTTGATGCAATGTCCAATATGCCGACAGACCTGAATCGTATGATGAATATGCCGGGAGTTCAATTCTTGAATTTATCGGATTTGGATAGCTTGATCCCTCAGCAGCCAAAGATTAAGAAAAAGAAGAAAAAATCAGAAAAGAAATATAAAAAATTGGATATCAAAGATATTCCGGCACCACATAAGATCAAAGCACAGCTTGATGAATATGTAGTCGGTCAGGAATATGCCAAGAAAGCGATGTCTGTTGCGGTATACAACCATTATAAGAGAGTTGCGACAGATACGATGGATGACATTGAGATTGAGAAATCCAACATGCTGATGATCGGACCAACAGGAAGTGGTAAGACATTTCTGGTTAAGACACTGGCAAAACTTTTGGATGTGCCGTTGGCAATTACGGATGCAACATCACTGACAGAGGCAGGCTATATCGGAGATGATATCGAAAGTGTTGTTTCCAAACTTCTGGCTGCAGCGGACAACGATGTAGAACGTGCCGAGCAGGGAATCATTTTCATCGATGAGATCGATAAGATTGCGAAAAAGAAAACATCCAGCCAGCGAGATGTAAGTGGAGAATCCGTACAGCAGGGAATGTTGAAACTTCTCGAAGGAAGCGAAGTGGAAGTTCCGGTTGGAGCAAACAGTAAGAATGCGATGGTTCCTCTGACAACGGTAAATACAAAGAATATTTTATTTATCTGTGGTGGCGCATTCCCGGATTTGGAAGAGATCATCAAAGAAAGACTGACGAAGAAATCTTCGATGGGATTCAACGCAGAATTGAAAGACAAATACGATGAGGAGAAAGATCTTCTCAGCAAAGTGACTGTGGAAGACTTGAGAAAATTTGGAATGATCCCGGAATTCATCGGTCGTCTTCCAATCATCTTCACATTGAAAGGGCTGGATAAAGACATGCTTGTGAAGATTTTGAAAGAGCCAAAGAATGCGATTTTGAAACAGTATCAGAAGTTGCTTGCGCTGGATGAGGTAAACTTGATTTTTGATGAGAGCGCATTGGAAGCGATTGCTGAGAAAGCAATGAAGAAAGATACGGGGGCTCGTGCTCTTCGTGCAATTATCGAAGAATTTATGTTGGATATCATGTATGAGATTCCAAAGGATGACAATATTGGACAGGTAACGATTACGAGAGAATATATCGAAGGAACCGGCGGACCGATTATTGAACTGAGAGGGCAGCAGGTACCGAGACTGAACTAGAAAAGAGGAAGAGAGATGAGCAGCTATAGTTATTTATTGGATTTGGCATTCATACTTTTGTGCACAAAATTCTTAGGACTTTTGACAAAGAGAGTACAGATGCCACAGGTGGTCGGTGCACTTCTTGCAGGATTGATCTTAGGACCTGCGGGACTTGGAATACTTACGGAAACTTCGTTTATTCATGAAGTTGCAGAAATCGGAGTAATTGTACTGATGTTCTGTGCCGGAATGGAGACGGATATCAAAGAGTTAAAAGCAAGCGGAAAGGCATCTTTTGTGATTGCACTATGTGGTGTGATCGTGCCGTTGATCGGCGGATATTTCTGTGCGTTTGTATTTAACAGACCGGACTTGATTGCATCGGACGCAGGGGTAAGCGTATTTTTACAGAATATTTTCATCGGAGTGATCCTGACAGCAACCTCTGTAAGTATTACGGTAGAGACATTAAAAGAACTTGGAAAATTGAAGACCCGTTCCGGTAATGCAATCCTTGGCGCGGCGATCATTGATGATATTCTTGGTATCATTGCACTTACCATTGTGACAAGTATGGCAGATGATAGTGTAAATATTGCAACCGTATTATTGAAAGTTGTGGCATTCTTTGTGTTTTCTGCAGTGGTTGGTGTTTTGTTCTACAAATTTTATAAAAAATGGGTGGACGGAGCACAAAAAGAAATGCACAGACATACAATCGTTGCATTTGTATTCTGTTTGCTTATGTCATATATTGCAGAAGCAGTGTTTGGCGTGGCAGATATTACCGGTGCATTTATCGCTGGATTGATCATTTCCAATGTAGAGCGTTCGGAGTATTTGCAGACAAAGTTTGATACGATTTCTTATATGCTGCTTTCACCGGTATTCTTCGCAAGCATCGGACTGAAGGTTGTGTTACCGAAGATGAGCGGTGCAATCATCGGCTTTGCGGTAGTATTGACGATTGTTGCGATTCTTACAAAGATTATCGGATGTGGACTTGGTGCAAAGATGTGTGGATATCAGAACTATCAGGCAAAACGCATCGGAATCGGTATGATTTCCCGAGGTGAGGTGGCACTGATCGTGGCAAGTAAAGGCTCCAGTCTGGGACTGATGGGTTCGACATTTTTAGGACCGGTTATTATCGTGGTTGTTATCACGACAATTATCACACCGATTCTTCTGAAAATTGTATTCCGTCCGGGAACCAAACCGGCTGAACCGCTGAAAGCAGGCGAAGGAATTAAGAGTTACTATGAGCATGCGAAAGAGATTCGCCGTGGGGATAAGCGGGAGTAGGAAAATAATAAAGGATTGAAAAAAGAGACATTGCAAGATAGAGAGAAAGCTTGCAATGTCTCTTTTTGGATTTAGTAATTTCTCAATTCTTCAAACGTATGAAATAGATTCAACTGTCCATATCCCCATTCGGGATTCGGAAATATCATAGTAGATGGTCTTGTCGCGCCGATGACCAAGAGACTTTTGATCTGTGTAGTGTCGACGTTTTCTGCTCCGAGTTGAAGCAGAATCCATTCCAGCAGAAGTGCACAGGCACCTGCAGTGATTGCAACGGATAAGCTGGAACCGGAGCGTGTGGTAAATCGATTGTTTGGCAGTGCACTGAGAATATCAATTCCGGGAGCAGTGAAATCTGGATGAAAGCCATCGTAACGTTCATATCCACGCCCGGAATCCAGCGCGATTGCATTGGTATTCCCATCATAGTAGGATACACAGATGGGACGTGAGGCATTTCCCGGATTGGTGATCGTATAGTAGGGATTGGAGTTTAAGAAAAACACTTCCCCTTGGATAAATTCACTTAATGGCAGCCATATGTGAAAGAGCCCGTCAATTACCCGGAGTGGTGTGACGATGATTTTCCAGATGCCGGGAGAGGGCTTCTGGAAGCGAAAGAAAATCAATTCCTGATTTGTCCGTTCCACCAATAATTTGTAATCGACAATGGCAGTTGTGCCTTCAAACAGAAATTGAAATTCATCTCGTTCTGTTGTACGAATGGTGGTTCGCCCACGCACTTCTCCCGAAGGTGACACGATAGAAAATGCAAGGATATTTGGAACGCTGGTCCAAAGTTCCATTGTATATCCGGGGACACTTTCGCCAACACGGATTTCTACCGTAGCACTGTCATCGATATTTTTCAGTGTATATTGAAAATGATGTCGGCTATTTGCCTCATTTCCTACGCCTGTGACAGGAATGATATTGGCCTGTGAAGCGTACAAATCCAGAATATTAGAAAGCGGAAGTAATCCAAGATGTCCGCCGGAATTTGTGCCGAGTGCGATACATAGGACAAGAGGCATATTGTGTTGAATTGCAAGATCTGATAAATATTTTAGACCAAGTAAAATATCGGTTTCCTGATAAGCAACGGCAGAGTCTGCAAGAAAATAGTAATCACGGAGATACTGTTTTGCAGGTTTTAACTTTACAATTGCAAGTGTTGCTTCCGGGGCAGCTCCGAGAAAATTTTCTTGTGGGTTTCCACTTCCACAGGCAAGACTTGCAACAAAGGTTCCGTGTCCGTCGGTGTCGGTTGAAGGAACCAGTTCGAACGGATTAGCGGTGGCGAGCGCTTCATTTATCTGTTCCTGCGAATATTCAGAACCATAGTAAAAATCATTCGGTGGCGTTTCAGTCTGAATCGTCTGGTCCCAGATTGAAAGAATCCGAGTTGAGCCGTCCAGGTTGCGAAAGACCGGATTCGTGTAGTCAATACCACTATCCAGAAAGCCAATCAAGACACCGTTTCCTTTTAATTGCAGTGTCGGATAATTTTGAATCGAAAGGATTCCAGCTTGATTTAACGCTTCCAGACTGATGGGAGCGTAGCATTTCGGAATCGAAGCGTAGGGAAATTGCTTCAAAGTAATAGGCTCTGCCTGAATTGCCGGAACATAGATGCATCGATAATGAAAATCCGCATTTTGGATACAGGAATTATTCAAGGCAATATCAGGGAGAAATGTAGTCTGAATACCATCAAGGATAAAATCACGGTAATCTTCGGAGAGGATACGTTCTTTACAAAGAGATGAGGGCATGGGAGTACCTGCGGTTTTTCACTATTATATGCGAGGGGAGTTCTATTTTATTCACGACAATTGGCGCAGGAAGTGAATAAAATAGCAACATTGCACCTTGACAATTTGGCAATAATTTAGCAGAATAAAGTATTAGAGCGATAAAGACCTCGCTATTACGAAAGGAGCACAACACATGAAACTTGAAAACTACGAAGTACATCTGCCAAATTATTCGATTGGCGATAAAATATATGATAAAATCGGTCCGGTATGTGAATCTTATGGAAAAATGGTTTTGATAATCGGTGGCAAACGGGCATTGGAAGCGGCAGAGGGAAAGATTCGAGATTATGTAGAGAAAACAAATCTGGAAATTATAGGAACAAAAATCTATGGAACAGACTGTACCTATGCCACAGTTGATAAATTGCGTGAGCTGCCGGAATATCAAACTGCAGATATGGTGTTTGGTGTTGGTGGTGGAAAAGCATTGGATACGGTGAAATGCTTATGTATAACGGATGATAAACCGGTGTTTGCATTTCCGACGATTGCATCAAATTGTGCGGCATGTACATCAGTATCGATTATGTATAATGAGGACGGCACCTTTTTAAAACCACATTTCTTTGTGCGTCCGGTTATGCATTCTTTCATAGATACAGAAATTATTGCAAAGGCACCAAGTAAGTATATGTGGGCAGGTATCGGTGATACTTATGCCAAATATTACGAAGCTACGATTTCTTCACGAAATGAGCGACTGGAACATTTTACAGCATTGGGAGTGGCAATCAGTCATATGTGTAGAGATCCCCTGCTTCAATATGGTGCAAAGGCGTTGGAAGATCACAAAAAAGGACTTTGTACTTATGAGGTCGAGCAGGTTGTACTTGCCATTGTAGTGACGACCGGAATTGCATCCATTTTCCTGACAAAAGATTTTACGCCGGACTATAACAGTGGCCTTGCACATGCAGTATTTTATGCGTTGACATCGTATCCTGTTATAGAGGAAAAGCATTTACACGGAGAAGTGGTTGGATTCGGAGTATTACTTGCACTTCTTGTAGACGGACAAGAAGATGAATTTGAGCAGATTTATAAACTGAATAAGGAGTTGCAGTTGCCGACTTCTCTTGCGGATATCGATATTACTGAAGAACAGTGGGAAGAAAGTATGACACGAATTCCGGAGATGTCGGATGTTGCACATTATCCTTACAAAGTGACAAAGGAAATGCTCATAGATGCAATGAGAAAAATAGAAGAGAAAAAGTAACTGTACAGTTCAATTCTATGTGTTCATATCCGGGTATGAACGGAAAGGTACAAAAGATTAAAAGAAAGGAAAGATTTTTATGGCAGTACAGAATAAAAATTCTTTAATGCAAAATAAAACCGGAGTAGGTTCTACTTCGGCAATGGTTCTTGGAGTGGCATTTGTATGGTTTACGACACATTTTGGCGGAGGCTTCGCTTCCGGAGCGCAAATCTACAGCTATTATGTTCAATATGGAATCTGGTGTCTGATCATGCCGGTATTTGCAATGCTTTATAATGGAATCTTCTTTGCATATGGGTTAAGATTTGCACGAAAACATGAAGTATATGATTATCGTTCTTATAACAATGCATTTTATGGAAAATTTGCACCGCTGTTTTCTAATTTGTTCGAGTTGCTTTACATATGCGTTATGTGTGTTGCGCCTGCAGTTGCATTTGCGACCGGTGGAGCGACACTAAGTACGTTGACAGGACTTCCATATTTGTTGTGTACGCTGATGATCGGATTATTTATATTTATCGTTGCAATTTTTGGAACAGATTTGGTACGCCGTGTAGCATCCATTCTTTCGATTTGTATTATAGTAGGGTTACTTGTTGTCTATATTCCGAATATTATTCATGGTTGGAGTAATATCTCAGCGACAATAGAAATGATGCAAAGGAATTCACAGCCGTTTGGAAAAGCATTGTATTCAGCATTTTTATATGGAACGTTTCAATTGGCGAATATTGCAGTGTTTGTTCAACATGCAAAATCCTTTGAAAAACCGGGGGATTCGGTAAAAAGTATGGGGCTTGGATTTGTTGTCAATGCTTTGATGATGATCATGGTTGCACTGGGAATTATGACAGTGTATGCCAATCCGGAAATGGCAGAACAAAGTGTTCCAACGTTATTTATGGTTCAAAATGGTGTTGGAAAAGAATTCATGACACCATTAATTTCTGTGTTGATCATTCTTGGAGCAGTATCTACGGCCGTTAATATGGTGGCAGCGATGGTAAAACGAATCAGTAGCGGAATGGAAAAGAATCATTTGAAAACAGATGGACAAAAAATAAAAGCCGATAGAAAAATTTCATCAAAAGAAATCGTGATTGCATTCATATGTTGTATAGCAGATTTTTGTATAGCACAATTTGGTCTTCTGACACTGATTCAAAAGGCATACAGTGCACTGGCATATTTGGCAATACCGGTTATCTTGGTTCCGTATATCATACATATGATTGTGACGAGGTTTGATTCGCGGTAAGCAAAAATTGTTTGAGAAGTTTTGCAAGTTTGATTATAATAGGAATAAATATTATCAGAAATAGGAGAAAAGAAACGATGTTAGTATGTGATTACATAGTAGAAGCAATCGATGGTGATTATGCACATCTGAGAAGAGTGGACAAACCGGAAGACGATTTGAAATTAGTGGCAAGAGCATTACTGCCGGAGAATATCGTAGAAGGCGGAAGGGTGCATTACGAGATGTTGCAGTATACAATTGTATAAGTTGCTATTTATTTATTGAGTGGTGTATATACGTCCCTGCAAGAAAAATCGTATATGAATTTCTGTTCAGACTCCGTCAGCGGGAAATACTAGAAGGTCAGAATTATTACTAAAAACAGCACTTAGAAACCAGCAACTCGGGCTACGCCCTCAAACAGCAAGTTTCTAAGCACTAACGTAAAATTCTGACCTTCAAGTATTTCCAATCGCTTCCTACGTATTCACTGAAGTTCAACTATCATATTTTTTGCAAGGACCGTGTAAGTCACCATCCAGTGAATCAAATAGAAAGCACCCAATACACCACCCCAAGTGCCCAGCTCGTAAACACCCCATACAGCAGCACTGGTCCGGCAATTGTAAAAATCTTGGCACCGATTCCGAATACCTGTCCTTCTTTTTTGTATTCAATCGCGGGAGCGGCGACGGAGTTGGCAAAACCGGTGATTGGAACAAGTGCTCCGGCTCCACCCCAGTTCGCAATTTTCGGATACAAGTTAAGACCGGTAAGAATGACACTGATCAGTACAAGAATAATCGCTGTCCAGGCACCGCTATCTTTTTCCGATAATCCCAGTGACTTGCAGTAATTCATAATAAGCTGTCCCAGAGTACAGATAATCCCTCCGGTTAAAAATGCTTTTATCATATTGAACCAGACATTATGCACAGGTGTGTGTTGTTTTACATAATCCTGATATTGCTTTTCTTTTTTCTGTTTTTCTAATGGAGTCATAGAGGCTTTCTCCCTTCTACTAATAATTTCCGATTGTTTTTAATTCCCCCGGTTGATGATGAAATACGATTTTTAGTATCTTTGAGATAAACATAGCATTTGTAAATTCAAACAATTCTATACACGAATATATTTTGAATAAGAGAGGAAAACTAACGCAAGAAAGAGAATAAATAATCAGAAGAAATAGAATGAAGTGAATAACTTCAGGAAACGGGGTGACATTTTGGATAAGGAAATGTTGATGTGTGGAAAGCAGAGTATTCGATTTCAGGAAGCGCCATATATTGTAAGTGCGGCATCGGTTGTCGGCTCAAAAGAAGTAGAAGGTCCGTTAGGAAGACGGTTTGATTTTCATGAAAAGGACGATTTGTTTGGAGGAAAGACTTGGGAAGAGGCGGAGAGCAACATGCAGAAAAAGGCATGTGTGCTTGCTTTGCAGAAAGCACACATGAATGAAAAAGAGATTCGCTATCTATATGGAGGAGACTTATTGAGACAAGGAATTGCAACTTCGATGGGAACAGAGGCTCTTCAGATTCCGACATTTGGACTGTATGGAGCCTGTTCTACATCCGGTGAAGCATTGGCGCTTAGTGCAATGGCAGTAGCGGCAGGGTATGGAGATGCAATGTTGGCGGTAACATCAAGTCATTTCGGAAGTGCAGAAAAGGAATTCCGTTTTCCACTTGGATATGCCAATCAGCGTCCGCTATCTGCACACTGGACGGTAACAGGAAGTGGCGCATTTATTGTTGCCAAGCATGCGACAAAAAAATCCAGTGAACCTTTTTTAGAAGCCGAACATGCAACAAAAAAGTCCGGAGAACTCATGCATGAGACAGAAAGCGATGGTGAATCTTCCATATCTGACACGCGAAAAAGCCATGTACGAATCAGTGGAGTGACGGTCGGGAAAATTGTAGATTATGGCTTGAAGGATTCACAGAATATGGGGGCCTGCATGGCTCCGGCAGCAATGGATACCATCTTGACGAATTTGCAGGATTTTAATAGAACGGTGGAAGAATATGATCGCATCATTACAGGAGATTTGGGATTGGTAGGACAAACGCTGTTATTGGATATGATTTATAAAAAAGGGGTTGATCTGCAGGAGAAACATCTGGACTGCGGAATGCTTATCTTTGATGCAAAGGAACAGGATACGCATGCAGGCGGCAGTGGATGTGGATGTGCGGCAGTTACGCTGGCATCGTACATTTTACCGAAACTGGAAAAGGGCGAATGGAAACGAATCTTGTTTGTTCCGACCGGAGCACTGATGTCGACGGTCAGCTTCAATGAAGGCGCCAGTGTACCGGGAATTGCACATGGAATCGTGCTGGAACATTGCAATTAAGAGGAAAATGAGACTGTTCGATGAGAAAAATGACGTTGAATGATATCGTAATATTGCAATTTGTAAGGAATTGCAGAAAAGGAGGAGATTCAAATGGATTATATCAATGCATTCTGGGTGGGAGGTGTCATTTGTGCGATTGTTCAGATATTGATGGATCGTACCAAATTGATGCCCGGGAGAATTATGGTACTTTTGGTCTGTATGGGGGCAATCCTCGGATTTTGTAATTTATATGAACCATTTCAGAAATTTGCCGGAGCCGGGGCCAGTGTTCCGCTGTTGGGATTTGGAAATACTTTATGGAAGGGAGTAAAAGAAGCGGTTGATAAAAGCGGTCTCTTAGGAGCATTTCAGGGAGGACTTACCGCAGGAGCAGCGGGAACTGCTGCGGCGTTGATCTTCGGATATATTGCATCGTGGATATTTGAACCGAAAATGAAGAAGTGAAATGAGGATGCATTTATCTGTTTTATATGAAAAAATCCGGTAAAAAATGTCGGTTTTATAGAAAAACTGTATCGGGTTAAAAACATGTGAAGAATATGTAAAAAAGAGGTTGTGTTTACAGGGGGATAATGTTATCGTAAAAAAGTACACAGACATTTCATAAAAAATATGAGTGCCGTTGTTTCTGTTTGTAGAATTCAGACAGGGCGGCTGTTAAGACACAGAGGAGATGTCAACAGGAGGAAAGGTATGAATTACATGAGCATTATTATCCCTTTTATCGGGGGGCTCGGGATGTTTATTTACGGAATGCAGATCATGTCCCAAGGACTGGAGAATGCAGCCGGAAGTAAGATGAAATCCTTGTTAGAAGCACTGACGAAAAACAAATTTATGGGTGTGCTTCTCGGAGCTTTGATTACGGCGGTAATCCAAAGTTCATCAGCAACGACAGTTATGGTTGTTGGTTTTGTAAACGCAGGAATTATGAATCTGACACAGGCAATGGGCGTGATCATGGGTGCGAACATCGGTACAACCGTAACCGGATGGCTGGTATCCAGTGCGGAATGGGCGAAGTTCTTAAGCCCGGGCAATCTGGCACCGATCGCAATTATGCTTGGTGTTATTTTGATGTTGACAGGAAGTCGTAGAGCTTCGAAAGACGTTTCCAGCATTATTATCGGTTTTGGTCTGTTGTTTGTCGGAATTACGACCATGTCAAGTGCGGTGGCACCATTGCAGGAAGTAGAAGCAATCCGTAATGCATTTGTCTCATTGGGACATAATCCATTCTTGGGTATTGTGACCGGTGCGCTTGTTACGGCAGTTATTCAGAGTTCGTCTGCATCTGTCGGAATCCTGCAGAGTCTTGCGGCAGCAGGTCTGGTTCCGGTCAGTGCGGCGGTATACATTATCATGGGACAGAATATCGGTACTTGTGTTACAGCGATGATGTCCAGTATCGGAGCAAAGAAAACTGCAAAGACAGCAGCAATCATGCATTTATTGTTCAATATTATCGGTACGATCCTTTTCAGTGTCTTTGCAATTGTAATGTTCAAAGTAGTTGTGCCGGAGTTTGGAAAAGAGCTGATTAGTCAGACGGAGATCAGTACTGTGCATACCATTTTCAATATTGGAACAACCGTATTATTGTTCCCATTCTCTAATTTGATCATCAAACTTGCGAAGAAATTCGAAAAAGCAGATGATGAGGCAAATGAAGAAAGCAAAGTACTTCTCGATGACCGTATGTTAGAGACTCCATCCATCGCAATCCAGTCTACAGTCAGTGAGATTGGACGTATGGGTTCGATTGTACTTCGTACAGTGGATAAGTCGAAAGAAGTTATGTTCTCGAAAGATATGAATCAGATTCTGGATATCAGGGAAGAGGAAAGTGTTGTAGATAAATTGTGTAAAGGAATTACAGATTATACAATTCGCTTAAGTTCTCTTTCAGTCAATGAAAAAGAACATCAGCGACTGGCAAGTCTGCTGCAGATTCTTTCTGATATAGAACGAATCAGTGATTACTGTGAAAATATCTCTGAGTTTGCAGAGACGATGAAAGACCGCAATGCTTCATTTACGGAGACCGGTACAAAGGAACTCAAAGAGATGATGGATGTCTGTGCAGACAGCTACAGATATGCATTGGAGGCATTTGTTGAGAATAGTAAAGAAAAAGCAATGAAGGTAATCGAAAAAGAAAGTCAGGCGGATGACCTTGAGATTGCTCTGCGTTCCGGTCATATGAAACGACTTGCAGATAACAAATGTAATACAGATGCAGGTATTGTATATCTGGATGCATTAGTCTGTCTGGAACGTATCTCTGACCACTCAAGAAATATTGCAGAAGAAATTCTGACTGTATAGCTGTGGAGAGAGAATAGAATTCCAGTTGGAATTTCCAAAAAGCTAAAGTTGCAAAATCAATTGTAATACACAACTTTATAAAAATCGAATATCCATTCCGGTGAATACAGCGAAAAAGCTGGAAATATTTAGGGTGTAAATTTTTGTGTTAATGAATTTGAACGAACATGTTTGAAGCGGCGTAGCCGCAAGGTTGAATTCAAATTCATTGCTTTTAACAAAAATTTACACCCTTATGTATTTCCCTTTGATGGAGTCTGAACCGGAATGGATATTCGATTTTTACAAAGGAACGTATCCAAAAACGTTTTTACATAAACTTAACAAACTCTTGCGTTGGGATTTTACATGTTGCCCGTATGATACAACCTGTAAACAAAATACAGCTTAAAAACAAGGAGACATTTGTAGAGATGAAAATGAAAAAATTATTAGCAGTATTAACAGTAGTTGGTATGACAGGAGTTATGATGGCAGGATGTGGAAGCAGCACATCTTCAACAGATACAAATTCAGATTCAGCAGCACAGGATCAGGCAAGCGACTGGGACAGCTCAAATGATATTACAATCGTATCACGTGAGGATGGATCCGGTACAAGAGGAGCATTCATCGAACTGTTCGGAATCGAAGAAAAACAGGGGGATGAAAAAGTTGATATGACAACAGAGGATGCACAGATTACAAACAATACATCCGTTATGTTGACAACAGTTGCAAAAGATGATTTTGCAATCGGTTATGTATCACTTGGTTCTTTGGATGACAGCGTAAAGGCAGTGAAGATCGACGGAGCAGAAGCTACAGAAGCAAACATCAAAGATGGTACATACAAAGTATCCAGACCATTTAACATTGCAACAAAAGGTGACCCGACAAATGAAGTTGCAAAAGACTTTATCGAGTATATCATGAGTACAGAAGGACAGCAGGTAATCTCAGATAACGGATACATTTCAAATGATGAGGCAACAGATTATGCAGGTTCTGCTCCATCAGGAAAATGTGTAGTAGGTGGTTCTTCTTCTGTATCACCGGTTATGGAAAAACTGATCGAAGCTTATAAAGAAGTAAATCCAAACGCTGAGATCGAACTTCAGACATCAGATTCAACAACAGGTATGACATCTACAGTTGAAGGAAGCTACGATATCGGAATGGCATCTCGTGAACTGAAAGATTCAGAGCTGGCAGAAGGTCTTCAGGCAACTGTAATCGCAACAGACGGTATCGCAGTAATCGTAAACAACAATAACCCAACAGATGAGTTCACAAGCGAACAGGTGAAAGATATTTATACAGGTTCATATACAACATGGGATGAGGTCGTAAAATAATATGAAATCAAAAGCATGGATTGAAAAATTCATGCAGGGAGTGTTCTTTGTTGCCGCCTGTGCTTCGGTACTGGCGGTAGCACTCATTTGTATTTTCCTTTTTGCAAATGGTGTCCCTGCAATGAAAGAGATTGGATTTGTTAAGTTCATAACAGGAACGATGTGGAAACCGAAGAATAATATTTTCGGGATTTTTCCAATGATTGTAGGAAGTATTTATGTTACTGCCGGTGCAATTGTCGTGGGAGTTCCGATTGGAATTTTGACATCCGTATTTATGGCAATGTATTGTCCAAAACAAATTTATAAACCGTTAAAAATGGCAACGGAGCTTCTGGCAGGGATTCCGTCTGTTGTATATGGATTCTTTGGAATGGTAGTATTGGTACCTTTTGTGCGTGATTTTGGAAGAACATTAAAAGGTGCAGGTGCGGTTCAGTCATCTGGAAACGGAAGCAGTATTTTAACAGCATCGCTTCTTCTGGGTATGATGATTCTGCCGACGATCATCGGAACGACAGAAGCTGCGATCCGAGCAGTACCATCACAGTATTATGAAGGTTCACTGGCACTTGGAGCAACGAAGGAGAGAAGTGCTTTCCGTGTTGTGATTCCGGCAGCAAAATCCGGTGTGATCGCAGGAATTGTTCTTGGAATCGGACGTGCGATCGGTGAAACAATGGCGGTTATTATGGTAGCCGGTAACCAGGCAAGAATGCCGGAAGGTGTTTTAAAAGGTGTGAGAACATTGACTGCAAACATCGTAATCGAGATGGGATATGCGGCAGACCTTCACAGAGAAGCATTGATTGCAACAGGTGTTGTACTTTTCGTATTTATTTTGATTATTAACTTTAGTGTAGCATTGTTGAACAGGGGGAAAGATCGTGAGTAAAGAACAGAAAAAAGAAAACACCGTCCGACAGCGACTCGAAAAAACCTCGTCAAGTGCTCACAGCACAAGTAATAAAACAACATTTACGGATAAGCTGAAGATGTATCTGGCTCATCCGGGCTCAATGATCTTGATGCTTCTTGTAATGCTCGCAGCAATCTTGACATTTGCAGTATTAATATTTTTGATTGCATATATTTTGATCCATGGTGTTCCATATATCAAACCGTCCCTGTTTTCACTGCATTATACATCAGAAAATGCATCGTTGATGCCGGCGTTGATCAATACGATCATCATGACATTTTTGTCACTTTTGATTGCGGTTCCTCTCGGAATCTTTGCCGCAATATTCTTAGTTGAGTATGCAAAGCGCGGTAATAAATTCATGGGTGTGATTCGCCTTACTACAGAAACACTTTCCGGAATTCCATCTATTGTTTATGGATTGTTTGGAATGCTGTTTTTTGTAAATACATTGGGATGGGGATTTTCTCTCCTTGCAGGAGCATTTACACTGGCAATTATGATTCTTCCATTGATCATGCGTCAGACAGAGGAGTCATTAAAAGCAGTGCCGGATTCTTATCGTGAAGGAAGTTTTGGCCTTGGAGCCGGAAAACTGCGTACGGTATTCCGAATTGTACTTCCATCTGCAGTACCTGGAATTTTGGCAGGTGTGATCCTGGCAATCGGACGTATTGTCGGTGAGACAGCAGCACTGATGTACACAGCCGGAACGGTTGCAAAAGTTCCGACAAGTGTATTTGGTTCCGGTCGTACATTGGCAGTACATATGTATAATCTGTCCAGCGAAGGATTGTACATGAATCAGGCATATGCGACTGCGGTCATTCTGTTGATTTTGGTTGTAGGTATCAACACATTATCCGGAGTGATAGCAAGAAAGCTTACGAAAGCATAGAAAGGAAAGAATCATGTCAAAATTAAGTATTCAAAATATTGATTTATATTATGGTGATTTTAAGGCACTGAAAAATATCAATATGGAAATTGAGGAAAATAAAATCACTGCATTTATCGGGCCGAGTGGATGTGGTAAATCTACGTTGTTAAAATCCATTAACCGAATGAACGATCTGGTGGAAGGATGCAGAATTGAAGGAGATATTCTTTTGGACGGACAGAGCGTATTCAAAGGAATGGATGTCAATTTATTGAGACGGAGAGTAGGAATGGTATTCCAGAAACCAAATCCGTTCCCAATGAGTATTTATGATAATATCGCATATGGACCACGTACTCATGGAATTCGTTCCAAAGCAAAATTGGATGATATTGTTGAAAAATCTCTGAGAAATGCAGCTATTTGGGATGAGTGTAAGGACCGCTTAAAGAAAAGTGCGTTGGGAATGTCCGGTGGACAGCAGCAGAGACTTTGTATCGCGAGAGCGTTGGCGGTAGAACCGGAAGTACTTCTGATGGATGAGCCGACTTCTGCGCTGGATCCAATTTCTACTTCTAAAATTGAAGACCTTGCACTGGAATTGAAAAAAGATTATACTATCGTTATGGTGACGCATAATATGCAGCAGGCAGTACGAATTTCAGATAATACTGCATTTTTCCTTCTTGGAGAAGTTGTGGAATATAACGAGACAGAGAAATTATTCTCTATTCCATCGGATAAGAGAACAGAAGATTATATTACAGGGAGGTTTGGTTGATTTATGCGTAATCGATTTGACAGACAGTTACAGATATTGGATGAAGAACTTACTCATATGGGTGAGTTGTGTGAGATTGCAATTGCAAATGCAACGAAAGCGTTGACAGATGGTGACTTAGAGCAGGCACAGGCAGTGATTGAAGCAGACGAAGAGATCGATCAGCTTGAAAAGGAGATCGAGGGTCTGTGCATGAAACTGTTGTTGCAGCAGCAGCCGGTAGCCAGAGATTTGCGAAGAATTTCCGCTGCATTGAAGATGATCACAGATATGGAGCGTATCGGAGACCAGACTTCGGATATTGCGGAAATCGTGATTTCTACGAGAAGAAATACTCCGACAGAGATGCAGAAAATCAACGAGATGTCGGCAGCGGCTAGTAAGATGGTACGTGATAGTGTGACTGCATATGTAGAAAAAGATTTGGAACTTGCAAGAAAAGTGATGATGGAAGACGATACCGTGGATGCTTTCTTTGATGAGATCAGAGAAGAGATGATCGAATATATCAAAGAAGAAAAAGGTCATAAAGGAAAACAAATCTTTGATTTGATCATGATCGCAAAATATCTGGAGAGAATCGGAGACCACGCAACCAATATTGCGGAATGGGTTGAGTTCTCGATCACGGGAAGCCATCGTAGTGAGATTCTTATTTCTGACAAAAAATAAAAAGGAGTTTGCGATGATTTATTGTGTGGAAGATGATGATAATATTCGGGAACTTGTAGTCTATACATTAGAATCAACAGGATTTGAGGCAAAAGGGTTTGCAGAAGGCAGATCCTTTTTGGAGGCTCTGGCGTTTGATACACCAGAGCTTGTTTTGCTGGATATCATGCTTCCTGGAGAAGACGGAATGCAGATCCTGCGTAGACTGAAAAGTTCTTCAAAGACAAAAGATATTCCGGTTATTATGGTAACTGCGAAAGGAACAGAGTACGATAAGGTGATCGGTTTGGATTCCGGAGCCGATGATTATGTCACCAAACCATTTGGAATGATGGAGTTGGTATCCAGGATCAAAGCGGTAATTCGCCGCACCGGCAAGAAGAAAGAGAACAGCTCTGAGTTGGAAATCGACGGAGTAAAGATGGACTTGAAAAAACATGAGGTGACAGCGGAAGGAAAGACAATTATTCTGACCTTGAAAGAGTTTGAACTGTTGGAAAAACTGATGAAGAATCAGAATATTGTGTTGACGAGAGACCAGCTTTTGACAGATATCTGGGGATATGACTTTGACGGCGAGACGAGAACGGTCGATGTGCATATAAGAACACTCAGACAAAAACTCGGAGAATATGGTTCGATGATCGAGACAATCCGAGGAGTTGGATATCGCATTGGAGGAAAGAATGAGAACTAAGATTCAGAAAAGTATGATTCTGATTTTGGCAGTGACCATTTTGATCTCATATGGATTTGTTTCCTTTTTCGTATATCATCAGAACTTAAAAATTTTGGAGGCAGATGTATGTCAGGAAGCAAAATATATAGAAAAAGCAATTGAGATTACCGGAACGCAATATCTGAATCAACTGGATGAGGTAGATGCAAGAACACGTATCACAAGAATTGCAGAAGACGGAACCGTTCTGTATGATTCCAGAGGTGATGAAAGTACGCTGGACAATCACAAAGACCGTGTGGAAGTCCGGGAGGCTCTGAAAGATGGTGTTGGAGAGGATGTCCGTATGTCTGATACAGTCCGGAAGGAGCTGTATTATTATGCAGTTTTACTGGATGACGGTACGGTGCTTCGTGTGGCAAGAAATATGGATAGTCTGGTCAGCACCGCAATGCAGATATTTCCGGCAATGGCGGGGATTGCAGCAGTGATGCTATGTCTGGTTTATTTATTGGCAAGATGGCAGACTGCAAGATTGATTCGTCCAATTAATGAGCTGGATATCGAGCATCCGCTGGACAATGAGATTTACGAAGAATTGAGTCCGCTTCTGGAGGCGATTGATAAACAGAACAAAGAAAAAGATGCAGTGGCAAATATGAGAAAAGAATTTTCGGCAAATGTTTCGCATGAGTTAAAGACTCCGCTGACATCGATATCCGGCTATGCCGAGATTATGAAAAACGGACTGGTAAGACCGCAAGATATTCAGAATTTTTCTGAGCGTATTTATAAAGAAGCAAGACGATTGATCACATTGGTGGAAGATATCATCAAATTATCGAAGTTGGATGAAGAGTCGGTCGAGCTGGAAAAAGAAGAAGTGAATCTTTACGATATGACACGGGAGATTGTGAGCCGCTTATCCATGCAGTCTTCCGCAAAGCAAGTTCGCATGATTCTGGAAGGTGAGCCAGTCACGTATGTTGGAATCCGCCAGATATTGGACGAGATGATTTATAACATTTGCGAAAATGCAGTGAAATACAATCGTCCGGGCGGAAGTGTGACAATCTGGGTCGGGAATACATTGGAAGGCCCGAAGGTTAGTGTCTCAGATACCGGAATCGGAATTCCTCCGGAACATCTGGATCGTATCTTCGAGCGATTCTATCGCGTAGACAAGAGCCATTCCAAAGAAATCGGCGGAACCGGACTGGGACTGTCTATTGTGAAACATGGAGCATTGCTTCATCAGGCGAAGGTGTCGGTGGATAGTAAAGTCGGGGAAGGAACACGGATTTCCATATTATTTTCTAAGGCGAAATAAGTTCTGCACGACGGAATCTGAGCAGAAATTTATCTGGTATTTTTTCTAGAAGAAACGTTTTGCCATTTAATCAACAAATCGCAACTTTTAATTTGACAAGTCACCGCATCAAAGTTATAATAACAAAGAACAAGGGCGTTTTCTACAGGTAGAGAACGCCCATTTTTCATAAGTAAGGAAAATTACGAATATAAAATTTGGTTTGTATGTTTGGAGGGAGCAAGAATGCACAACTATACAAGAGAAGATATTCTGGAAATGGTAGAAGAAGAGGATGTGGGATTCATTCGTTTGCAGTTTACGGATATTTTTGGGACAATTAAGAATATGGCAATTACTGTCGGACAGTTGGAGAAAGCACTCAATAATGAATGTGTATTTGATGGTTCATCAGTAGATGGATTTTCGGGACTTGGGGAAGCAGATATGTATTTGTATCCGGACTTGAATACGTTTGAGATATTCCCTTGGAGACCGCAGCAGGGAAAAGTTGCACGTATGATTTGTGATGTGCATTACCCGGATGGAAGACCATTTGAACTGGATCCACGTTATATCTTGAAAAAAGTTATGGAAGAGGCAGAAGAGATGGGCTACACTTTGAAGGCAAGTCCAGAGTGTGAATTTTTCCTGTTCCATACAGATGAGGATGGTCTGCCGACAACATTGACACATGAGCAGGGAAGTTCATTCGATGTCGGTCCGCTTGACCTTGGAGAAAATGCGAGACGTGATATGGTACTGACTTTGGAAGAGATGGGATTCAATGTGGAGACCTCTCACCATGAACTGGCTCCGGCACAGCATGAGATTGATTTCCATTATGATGATGTACTTCCGACAGCAGATAATATCGTGACATTTCGCATGGTTGTGAAAACAATTGCCAAAAGACATGGACTTCATGCAACATTTATGCCGAAACCAAAGATTGAGACAGCCGGTTCTGGTATGCATATGAATCTGTCGCTTTGGAAAGATGGCAAAAACATTTTCCGGGATGACGAGGATAAAAATGGATTGAGCCAGGAAGGATATCATTTCATGGGTGGAATTCTGGAACATATTAAGGCAATTACCTGTATTACAAATCCGACCATCAATTCTTATAAGAGATTTGTTCCGGGATATGAGGCTCCGGTATATATCACATGGTCAGGAAAGGCTCGTTCACCGCTTATTCGAATTCCGGCTGTACGAGGAGAACATACAAGACTGGAACTGAGAAGTCCGGATCCGTCGGCGAATCCATATCTGGCACTGGCAGTTCTTCTGGCAGCAGGTCTGGACGGAATTAAAAACAGCATCAAACCGATGGGAAGCATTGATCTGAATGCACAGAAGATGACAGATGAACAGAGAGCAGCACTTCATATTGACATGCTGCCACAAAGCCTGCCGGAAGCAGTAAAAGAACTGGAACAGGATTCTTTTATCAAAGATGTATTGGGAAGAGAATTATCAACAAAAATGATCGAATCCCACAAAAAGGCATATCATGAATATTGTATGCAGGTTACAGATTGGGAAATCGCAAACTACTTACACAAAATCT
The DNA here is from genome assembly GCA_052272205.1 of Schaedlerella sp. GTDB lineage: Bacteria > Bacillota > Clostridia > Lachnospirales > Lachnospiraceae > Schaedlerella. The sequence continues at coordinate 20,985 of DAVZKO010000035.1, forward strand.
GACCTGAAATTCGAAACTAGTAGAAGGAACGTAATGAACGCTGTATGTAAAGCATATAATCAAGCGTACGAAGAGCTTTGCAAGTAAATGAAGATTATGAAATGTTCCGTAAACAGTAACGAATGCAGGAGGTGTAGGAGAATATGAATGACATTATCGTTGCATTTCCGAAAAAAGAAATTGCAGCAAATATTCGAAATATCCTTGTGCGTGGCGGGATGAATGTATATGGAGTATGTACGACTGGGGCACAGATACTCCATATGACAGATACATTGGATGAAGGAATTGTGATATGTGGATATCGATTGCAGGATATGATGTTCACAGAACTTCGAGAATGTCTGCCAAATACGTTTGAAATACTGCTTGTAACATCACCGGACAAATGGAGTGACGGAATGGTGAAAGGCGTGATCGGGCTTCCGATGCCGATAAAAGTTCATGATTTAATGAATACGGTGGAAATGATGCAGCAGAATATGCAGCGCCGCAGACGGAAACGTCGTGAAGCCGCAAAAAACAGAAATCCGGAAGAGCGAGCGTTGATCACAAAGGCGAAAGTGCTTCTGATGGAGCGAAATCATATGACGGAGGAAGAGGCACACCGATATTTGCAGAAAAGCAGTATGGACAGCGGAACCAATATGTTGGAAACCGCACAGATGGTATTGACAATTATGGATGATTAGACGAAACACTGAATTAAAAAAGATAGAAAATAAAATACCTGCTTTATGTAGGCGTATCTGTTTTGGGGGATTAGAGCAGATCGGATAAAAGAAAGAGAGAGGTAACAAAGTATGGAATTTACAAAGATGCAAGGATTAGGAAATGATTACGTCTATGTTAATTGTTTCAAAGAAACAGTGAAGAATCCGTCGGAGGTGGCAATCAAAGTAAGTGACCGCCATTTTGGAATCGGTTCAGATGGATTGATTCTGATTAATCCGTCCGATGTGGCAGATTTCGAGATGGAGATGTACAATGCAGATGGTTCCCGTGGAGAAATGTGCGGAAACGGAATACGTTGTGTAGCAAAATATGTTTACGATTATGGTTTGACAGATAAGACCAATATTTCGGTGGAGACATTGGGTGGAATCAAATATTTGGAGCTTACTGTTGAGCATGGGAAAGTTGCAAAGGTAAAAGTGGATATGGGCAGACCAATCCTCAAACCGGAATTGATCCCGATTGTTGCAGACGGAGATACGGTAATCGATGAGCCGATCATGGTCGGTGGAAAAGAGTACCGTATGACAGGTGTGTCCATGGGCAATCCACACGATGTTGTATTTATCGATGATGTAAAAAATCTTGAAATTGAAAAGATTGGACCATTGTTTGAAAATCATGAAAGATTTCCAAATAGAATCAATACAGAATTTGTAAAAGTAATCGACCGCATAACTGTAGAGATGCGAGTATGGGAAAGAGGTTCCGGAGAGACACTGGCATGTGGAACCGGAGCGTGTGCAGTTGCAGTTGCCTGCATCTTAAATGGATTGACGGAAAATGTAGTCACAGTGAAATTATTAGGCGGAGATTTGAAAATCGAGTGGGACCGCGAAAAAGATACCGTCTACATGACCGGTCCGGCAGCCGTTTCATTTGACGGAGTATGGGAAGAAAAATAATAGAAAATATATGAATGAGAGTCGATAAAACGATATCCGGAAGTAATATTTTCTATAATAAGACAATAAAGGAGAAAAACAATGTTTAAAGTAAATGAAAATTATTTAAAATTACCTGGAAGTTATTTGTTTTCAACAATAGGAAAGAAGGTTGCTGCGTATAGCGAAGCAAATCCGGATAAATCCATTATTCGACTTGGAATTGGAGACGTAACACAGCCTCTTGCACCTGCAATCATCGATTCACTCCACAAAGCAGTGGACGAGATGGCACATGCAGAGACATTTCACGGATATGCACCGGATTTGGGATACGAATTCCTGAGAAGTGCAATGGCAAAGAATGATTATCAGGCACGCGGATGCGATATTGCAGCGGATGAGGTATTCATCTCGGATGGTGCAAAATGTGATTCCGGAAATATTCAGGAAATCTTCAGTGTGGATAACAAGATTGCAGTATGCGACCCAGTTTATCCGGTATATGTAGATACAAACGTAATGGCAGGAAGAACAGGAACTTATGATGCTGCAAAAGAGACCTGGAGTGATGTGATCTACATGCCTTGTACAGCAGCAACGAATTTTGCACCGGAACTTCCAAAAGAGACACCGGACATCATTTATCTGTGTTTCCCGAATAACCCGACCGGTTCTACGATCACAAAAGCACAGCTTCAGGAATGGGTAGACTATGCAAATAAAGTAGGCGCAGTCATCATTTATGATGCGGCTTATGAAGCATATATTTCAGAAGAAGACGTACCACATACAATTTATGAGTGTGAAGGCGCAAGAACTTGTGCAATCGAGCTTCGAAGCTTTTCAAAGAATGCAGGATTTACAGGCGTACGTCTCGGCGCGACGATTATTCCGAAAGACGTAAAATGCGGAGATGTCACATTACATTCTCTGTGGGCAAGACGTCATGGAACAAAATACAATGGAGCACCTTACATCGTACAGAGAGCCGGCGAGGCTGTTTATTCAGAGGCCGGAAAAGCACAGCTCAAAGAGCAGGTCGCTTACTATATGAAGAATGCAAAAGTCATCTATCAGGGATTGAAAGATGCAGGTTACACGGTATCCGGTGGTGTGAACGCACCATACATCTGGTTGAAGACACCGGACAACATGACTTCATGGGAGTTCTTTGATTATCTCCTTGAAAATGCAAACGTAGTAGGAACACCAGGTTCCGGATTCGGTCCAAGCGGAGAAGGATACTTCCGACTGACAGCATTTGGAAGTTATGAGAATACGGTGGCTGCGATTGAGAGAATTAAGAAGTTGTAGGATTGCTATTAATTCACGGAAAATCTATCGCATCCATAAGCCTTCCAGCGCCCGTCCGCTTAAGTCAGACTTTTTTATTTGTTAAGCATGCGATACAGTACTGTCAGAAAAAATAGTAGATAGATTTCAGTGAACAGAAATCTATCTACTATTTTTCTGACGGGAACGTATAGCCAACTTAATAAATAAAAAATCAAAAACAACATTGCAGTTCCCCTGGAATCGGTTATAATAAAATTATGCAAAACAGGGGTACGGAGAATAATTCTGTGACCTGCAATTTAACAGGCTCGGGAAAGGAGACGACAGACTATGAAGACATTTTTTGAGGATTTAACAAAGAAACTTGGAGAAACAGCGGAACTGGTTGGAAATAAAGCAAATGAGGCAATGGAGATTCAGAAACTGAAAAACCAGATTCGTACTTTAGAGAATAACAATGAGGATGATTTGGCGGAACTTGGAAGAATCATATATGAAAAGTTCTTAAATGGGGAAGAATTGGAAGCGGAAGAAGAGGCTTTGTGTGAGGCAATCCAGGATCGTGAAGAAAGTATTGAAGAATACAATGAGCAGATTGCAAACTTGAAAGGGGATACAAAGTGCGATATCTGTGGAAAGAGCATTGCCAAAGGCATGGCATACTGTCCATATTGCGGAGAGAAGGTTCCGACAGATGTTCCGACAGAGGATGATTTTGTCGATGAGGATGAGGATATTGTAACTGCTGTGAAGGAAGCAACAGAAGAAATAGAAGAGGCTGTGGAGGATGCAGTAAAAGAAACTGTGCAAGAGAATGTACAGGAATCAGATACAGATGCAGCAGAAAATATGACAGAATCACCGGAAGAATAGAGGTGAAGTGATGGGAATTTTGGTATTGATCAGTATTACAGCAGTTTTGGCTATGCTTGATATCACCATCAAGTCCTGTATAGAAAATAGCATGACTAGGAAGGAAGAGCGGGAAGCCTTTGAAGGAAAAGTCATTTTGCGAAAGGTATATAACCGTGGATTTGGTCTGAATATATTACAGGATGACCCGGATACGGTAAAATATGCTTCCTCTTTTGCCACGATCATTTTGACGATTACACAGTTGCTTCAATTGATGAGCAAGAAAGGCAGCAAATTGAAAAAAGTCGGATTATCGCTTATGACAGCCGGGGCATGGAGTAATACATTTGACAGATGGCTTCGGGGATATGTGATCGACTATATTGGATTTGAGAATAAGAATGAAAAGATTTCAAAGATTACATGGAATCTGGGCGATTTCTTTTTGATCGCGGGAGGAATTCTCGTTTCTCTTGCATCCTTATTCCATAAGAAGAGTTGATTTTTTTCAAGCTTGTCAGATAATAATGAACAGAGCAGGCTGCCGGAAGCAGGTTCGGCAGTTAACAGGTATAAAAGAAGAGCGTTTGCGGATTATAATTCATATGATTTGCAAATGCTCTTTTTAACACTTGCAGGATTATTGAAAGAGAATAGAAAATACCGGCGCTGTAGGTGTATTGTGTCAGTATACGAAAAGAAATAATGTAAAGTGGGGAATTACATGATGAAAAACTGGAATATGAAAAAACTTGCCTACGACCTTTTTATAGATGTTGTGGCGGGTGTGTTGATTGGTCTTGGAATTTACAATTTTGCGGCAAATGCTGAATTCCCATTAGCTGGAGTTTCGGGTATTGCATTGATTTTATATCGTCTGTTTCATATACCGATTGGATGGGGAACGATTGCACTGAATATCCCGATTGCAATCTTATGTTTTAAGACATTGGGAAAGGAATTCTTTATACGTTCCGTCCGTTCGCTGATTATTTCATCATTAATTACAGATTATGTAGTGACAATGCTTCCGGTATATTCGGGTGACCGGATGCTTGCAGCATTGTGTACCGGAATTTTTTCGGGCCTTGGATATGCGCTGATATTTATGAACAATTCTTCTACAGCAGGTATGGATTTTGTGTCGATGTCGATTCGGGCAAAGCATCCGCACATTTCACTTGGAAAAATTGTATTTGTGTTGGATTGTGCCGTGGTTTTGATGGGCGGACTCATTTTCAAGGATGTGGATGCTACAATTTATGGACTGATCATCACATATCTTCTTACGGTTGTAATCGACAAGATCATGTATGGTATCGATGCCGGTAAGATGACGTTGATCGTAACAGATGATGGACAGAAGGTGGCGGATAAAATTGATGAATACGTTGGACGAGGCTCGACAATTCTGAAAGGTCGTGGAAGTTATACCGGCATTGAGCGTGATATTGTTATGTGTGCAACCAACAATAAGCAAATGTATACGATTCGCAAGGTGGTTCGCGAGATAGATGAGAAGGCATTTGTGATTATTATGGAGTCAAACGAAGTGCTGGGCGAGGGGTTCCGGGAAGAGATTGAATAATGTTACGGTTCACAGGTACTGTGAGCAGCAACGGAATAATGAGGATGGATAAAAGGAGTCACTTTTGTAGGAATATCGGAATATAAAACATAACAAGAACGCATCACGCATACGTTATTTTAGAAGTAATCTAACAGGAGTTTCGGATGAGAAAGCAGAAACTTATCAAATATCTGGTGGGTGCGGAAATTGGAATTATAAGCTTACTGCTGATTGGATGGGAATGTCATATTCCACAGAAAATCAGCAGTTTTTTTGATGCTGCCAAGATTGAAAAGAGTCAGGGTGTCGTTGCGAAAGCGGATTATATCAAATGGGTTGATTTTCAAGTCACCTGTACGGCTTTGGAGGATACTTATCAATATGATGTGGACAGTTATGGAACAGAAGAACATATCGACTGGATTACGTTGCTGGCATATCTTGCCTGTCAATATGGAGGCGATTTTAAAAGTTATAAGACAAGTGATATGAAGGTGGCGGTGGATGAATTAAGTGATGAGGCGGGACAATCGAAATTGTCTGAGATGAAATATTACCAATATTATCACGAAGCCTACGAAGCGGTGCTTGGAGGGATGGTTGGAGAATATGAGTTGGAAAATGAAACGTCAGGGAATGAAAGGAAAGAAAAAGAAACGCCAGAAAAAGCAGAAGGAACATCAAAAAAATATGGGATGAAAGCATACAGTCCGATTGCAAAAGGCTTTCCGTATTCTCATTTTGATGATTTCGGAACATCCAGAAGTTATGGTTATCAGAGACAACATTTGGGGCATGATATGTTAGGGCAGGTCGGCACACCGATTATTGCGATTGAATCCGGATATGTGGCGGCACTTGGATGGAATCAATATGGCGGATGGCGAATCGGAATCAACAGTTTCGATGGTAAACGCTACTATTATTATGCACATTTGCGGCAGAATCGTCCTTATGCGGAAGGTTTGGAATTGGGGAGTGTTGTAACTGCAGGAGATGTGATCGGCTATATGGGAAGAAGCGGGTATAGCGCAACGGAAAATGTGAATAACATTCAGGTAACACATTTGCATTGGGGATTACAATTGATATTTGATGAATCTCAGCGAGAAGGAAATCATGAAATCTGGGTGGATGTCTATCCGTTGACACAATTTTTGAGCAGGCATCAGTCGGAGGCAGTTCGGAATGATAAGACGAAGGAGTGGACGAGAAAAGAGAGAATGACAGACCCGGAGGTGGAGAAATATAAAAAGGAGGAAACTTTAAGCAATCAAAATCATTGTCAATAGTGATTAAATGTGTTAAAATATACTCGTATAGGATATTATTATGAACACATCTAATATCACTAATTACAAACCAAAAGATTTTGC
>DAVZKO010000036.1:0-26542 GCA_052272205.1 Schaedlerella sp.
ACTTCCGGTTAATACGATCGGAAGTGTTTATGGAGAATTGAATTCTTCTTTCCCGACATTTCATATGCCATCGGTTACGTTTGAATTGGTGCAGCAGATGCTTTCGCCGGCATTTACTATCGCAATTTTAGCAGGGATCGAATCTCTGTTGTCTGCCGTTGTTTCAGATGGTATGATTGGAGATAATCACAAGTCCAATGCAGAGTTGATCGGTCAGGGACTGGGTAATATTTTCTCCGGATTATTCGGAGGAATTCCGGCAACAGGAGCAATCGCAAGAACGGCAGCCAATGTACGAAACGGCGGACGTACTCCAATCGCAGGAATCGTGCATTGTATCACACTGGCTATCATTTTACTTCTGTTGATGCCGCTGGCAGCATTGATTCCAATGACAACACTTGCAGCAGTGCTTCTTGTTGTTGCCGCAAATATGGCAGACTGGACTTCATTTTTCAGATTGTGCAAAACTGCTCCGAAGAGTGATGTGATTGTATTGGTCGCAACATTTTTCCTGACAGTATTCTTTGATCTGGTTGTGGCAATTGAAGTCGGAGTTGTGCTTGCAGCACTGTTATTTATGAAACGAATGGCAGAAACAGCAGATATAAAAACTTGGAAATATATTGACGAGCCGGATATTACTCCGGGTGAGGCTGAAAAATTAAGAGACATTCCGAGAGCAATTCGTGTATTTGAGATTTCAGGACCACTGTTTTTTGCAGCCGCTGACCAGATATTGAATATCAACAGCGACCATCGTACCAAAGTGATTGTAATCCGAATGAGAAGTGTACCGGCAATTGATGCAAGTGCAATGAAGGTGATTCGAGAGCTTGCAGAGAGAGCTCAGAAAAAACAGATTACATTGATTTTCTCACATGTCAATGAGCAGCCGATGTCAGTTATGAGGAAGGATCATTTTATAGAAGAACTTGGGGAGGATAAATTCTGCAAGAATATCGTTGAGGCATTGGATTATGCAGAATCCCTTGTAAAATAATATAAAAAGGAAAATGCGGATGAATAAAAAGAGAATCAGAAAAAATATAGAAATCTTACTGATTATTCTGTGTATTGCATTGTTAGGATTTTTGATGATGCAAGTAAATGAAAAGTCTCAAGAGGACAAAAATTCGATATCGGAAATGTCTTCCGGGTGGTTCTATTTTAATGACGGAAAGAAAATTGAAGTGGAATTGCCCGCAACGATTACAAATTATAAGGACGAAACGCTCAATTTGTATTATACGGATTTGACGGATGACGAGGATTTGATGAGCATTCTCACGAAAGGTGCATATTATCGTATAAAAATTGTACTTGGGGCACGCGTACTGTATCAGTACGAAGATAAAGAATTTCCCAGAAATGACCAGATGCGCCATCAACTGGAATGTCGCACACAGCTCCCAGACCATGTTGGAGGCAAGAAATTAACGTGTGTTTATCAAAATGATGGAAGTGATACATTTCGGATTGAACCTGTTTATATAGGCTACAGTGATGCGATGCTGCGTCATCAGTTGAGAGGAGCGGGACCTGCACTACTGCTTGTATTTGCAATGTTTCTTGTCAGTATGATTGCGGTAGTGATTCATTTTTATCTGAAATATAAAAAGGTGTTTGAGCAAAGGTTCTTATATGCAGCAATGTTCTTAACTTGCAGTGGATTGTGGTGCCTTACAGATACTTCTTTGGCACAGTATATACTCCATTACTCTCCCGGTATTGCCTATCTGTCTTTTTTCAACTTTATGATTTTTGGAATTCCGATGATTCACTTTATAAAGGCAACCGGTGAGATGAAACGGTATCGTATTCTGGACGTGTTGTTGTATGCTTTTTATATAAATATATTGACACAAGGTCTATTGAATCTATGCGGTGTATTTGATTTTATAGACATGCTGGTAGTGACACATTTATTGATCGTTGTGACAGTAGTTGTTCTGGAAGTATGCTTATATAAAGAATGTAAAATTGAAAAAACAGAGGAATTGCGAATTATTCTGGCAGCCTTTGTAGTCTTATCTGTAATCGGTATGATTTCCATGTTCTTGTACTGGAAATTTGAGTTTACGGGATATGCTTTGTTATTTGAATTTGGTAATCTGATATTTGTCATGATCTTGATGGCCGGGCTGCTTCGGTCTGCATTTCACAATATGCAGTTTCGAGTGGAGACAAACATTTACAATAAGCTGGCACGTCAGGACAGTTTGACGAAACTGCCGGATATTCAGTATTTTCAGGAATGGCTTCCGAAGCAGAAAGTTTCCAGGATTTATATGAATGTTGTAGAGTTGTTTCAGTTGAGACAGATGAATACAATTTATGGAATCAGTTTTGGGAATGAATTGATCTGTAAAGTTGCAGAGCGTATACAGGAAACGATTCATGCAGAGCAGTTGTTTCGAGTGGGTGGAAATGAATTCTTGTTGACATCGTACTCCAAGTCTGAGGCTGAGCGGATTCGACAGAAGTTAAAACTTGTGTTTGATGAACCATTGAAGGTTGGCGGGGAGGAGATTCGTGTCCCGGTGATTATATGTAGTGTGGAATATGAATATGGTCAAGATAGTGAGACATTTCTTTCTTATATTGCTTATCTGACAGCCAGTGCGGTGAAAGGCGATGATACGCTGCTGATTCAGGGGAATGAAGAAATGATGAAAGGCTTCCAGTATGAAAAAGAGGTTGAAGCATTCTTAAGCAAAGCCATCAGGGAAGATTTGTTTGAAGTATATTATCAGCCGGTATATTCGCTGGAAAATCAAAAGTTTGTGACACTTGAGGCATTAAGCCGATTGAGACATCCGAAATTCGGTATGATTCCGCCGGATATGTTTATCCGGATCGCGGAGAATACAGGTCAGATTAATGAATCGAGTTTTATCCAGTTCCGTAAGATATGCAGATTTGTAAAGGCACATCCGGAATTGAGAGAAAGGTTGCTCAATGTAAAATTCAATCTGTCTCCGGCGCAGCTTTTGAAGGAAGGTTATTGTCATCAACTGATTGAGATGATTCATGAATATGAATTACCGGTTGCATTTTTCCAGTTTGAAATTACAGAGACGGTCGCGACGGAGTATAACGAAGAGTTATATCGTTCGGTTACAGAGCTGCAAAAAGAGGGGATTGGCTTATGCCTGGATGACTTTGGCTCCGGGTATGCGAATCTGAATACGGTACTAAAATTACCGTTTGGTTGTGTGAAGATGGACCGCTCGCTGCTTCAGGGAATCAAAGAAGATGAAAGAACAGCGAGATTCTATCGTAATATGTGTGAGATCCTGATGAATCAGGGATATAAATTAATTGCAGAAGGTGTGGAGGAGAAAAGAGAAGTAGAATTGTTGAATCAATGGGGAATCGATATGATTCAGGGTTACTATTTCTCCAGACCGGTATGCGAGGAAGAGATATTGAAACTGATTGTAGGATAAAATGGATTTGACTATTAAAAATGAAATAGAATGGAGGCAGCCATGAAAATCGTATTTTTAGATGTAAAAACAATCGGCGAAGATATCGACCTATCACAATATGAAACGTTAGGAGAAGTTGTCAAGTATGACTTTTCTTCATCAGAAGAAGTTCCGGAACGAGTGAAGGATGCGGATGTCATTATTTTAAATAAAGTGCAGATTAATGAACAGACAATCGGAACGGCAAAGAAGTTGAAATTAGTTTGTGTCACAGCAACAGGAACCAACAATCTGGATAAGGAATATCTGGAGAAGCGAGGTATTGCATGGCGTAATGTGGCGGGATATTCTACGGAGACAGTGACGCAGCATACATTTGCCATGTTATTTTATCTGTTGGAAAAGATGCGGTATTATGATGAATATGTAAAAGAGGAGCGATATATAAATGATGTACAGTTTACACATTTTGCAGAACATTTTACAGAAGTACATGGAAAGACATGGGGGATTATCGGACTGGGCAACATCGGACGAAGAGTTGCAGAGATTGCGAGGGCATTTGGGGCTCGTGTGATTTATTATTCGGCATCGGGAAGTCCGGTACAGGAAGGATATGAACAGGTGGATTTCGATACTTTGTTATCCACATCGGATATTGTGTCTGTTCATGCTCCATTGAACGAATATACAGAAGGCCTGATGAACCGGGAAGCATTTGCAAAAATGAAGAAAAATGCGATATTTCTGAATCTTGGAAGAGGTCCGATTGTGGTTGAGCAGGATTTGTGTGATGCGTTGGAATCCGGTGAGATTGCCGCTGCAGGACTGGATGTGTTGACAAAAGAGCCGATGAGTGTGGATAATCCTTTGCGAAAGATCAAAGACAGTGGAAAACTTTTGATTACACCGCACATTGCATGGGCAAGTGTGGAGGCAAGAACAAAATTGATGGATATTATTTTCAGACAGGTGAAGGAATTCTTTGCAAAATAAATCAGGGGCAAAATGCCCCTGTTTTATTTTGCCTCGGCAACAGCCACAACTTTCTCTCCATTCGCTTTATGTTTATCGTACATTGCGAACATACCGGCTAACAGCGTACCGGAGATAGAGTGCCAAGTACAAGATACGGCACAGATGATTGCGGATTCCGGAGTGGAAGCAAACTGAGCAGTTGTAGTTGCAAGATTTGTTGCAAGTCCGGCATTTTGCATACCGACTTCGATAGAAATCGTTCTCTTCTTAGAGGTGTTCATACCAACAAGTCTTCCGGCACCATATCCGAGCAGATATCCAAGTCCGTTATGAAGCAGTACAGCAACAAAGATGACAACGCCGGACTGGAAGAATTTGGAGCCTTGTGAGGAAACAACACCACCGACAACACAGGCGAGTCCGAGAACTGCGACACCCGGCATCATAGGCTGAATTTCATGGAACATTTTTGTTTTGCCGTACAGATAGTTTAACAAGAAACCAAGTCCAACCGGAAGGATAACGGTTTCGATGATAGATACAAACATTGGAAGCCCTTTGATCGTAATCTGTGTACCGCTGGCCAGAAATGATACCATAAGCGGAGTCATAACGGGTGAAAGTAATGTGGAAACGGTTGTCATTCCAACAGAAAATGCAACATCTCCACCGCACAGATAAGACATGATGTTAGAAGACACACCACCGGGGCAGCAACCGACAAGAATCAATCCAAGTGCGATACCATCCGGTAGATGCAAGGCTTTTGTAAGTGCCAATGCAAGAAATGGCATGATCAGATATTGTGCGATTGCACCGACACAGATATCGAACGGACGCTGAGCCAGAATCTTAAAATCCTCTGTTGTCAGAGTCAGTCCCATACTGAACATGATGATACCGATGATGATAGACTGACAGGTGAATTTGTTGGATACCGGGTCAGTGAAAAGTTGATAATTAACCCATCCCATCATAGTCGGGACGAAGAATGTGACAACTGCGATGGCGATGACGACCACAGAAGTATAATCGGATAAAAATTTGCTTGCTTTTTGTAATGCTTTCATTACGAGTAACCTCCTAAAATATGTTTGTTCACGTTGCGGTTTACAAGAACTGTTATAAATCGTAACTTGTTCACCAAATCCAGAGGAATGAAAAAATACAAGTGGAAAATTAGGAAAGAACATTTTCCTAATATATAAAAAAGTCCCTCTCCAGATTAACAATCTGAAAAGGGACGAATAAATCCGCGTTACCACCCTAATTCTGCAAAATATAAATTCTGCAACACTCATACGTACTATCATACGCGTTCCCTATAACGGAGGAGACCGGCGAGGTTTACTGGAATTACTTTCAACCCGCTTCTTAGAGAGGATATCCTTATCTGTTTATTACCTGTTTCCACCAAACACAGGCTCTCTGTGAAATAAAGTAAGATATGGCATTGTTCTCATCGACGAATTTCGGTGAACTGTATTTGTTTTTTACAATTACGCATTATAGACCTCTGAAATAAAAAGTCAAGCACTAATTCAATAAAATTTTCCAGAAAAATTTTGAGATTTAGAATGGATTCATATGGGAAATGGAAACGATAATGGTAAAATTATCCTGAAATTATCTTATTGTATACAACAAAAAACAGAGTATCTTTTGAATTGACTTGAATTGTATTTTTGAGTAGTTTATAATAAATCGAATTCATTTACAGAAACTGGAAAGGAAGAAGAGATATGTTGAAAGGGAAAACTGTTTTATTGGGTGTAACAGGGAGTATTGCAGCGTATAAGATTGCATCACTTGCAAGTGCATTGAAGAAACTTCATGCGGATGTGCATGTACTGATGACGCCGAATGCAACGAATTTCATCAATCCGATCACATTCGAAAGTCTTACGGGAAATAAGTGTCTGGTTGACACATTTGACCGCAATTTTCAGTTTCAGGTGGAGCATGTTTCGATAGCAAAGAGAGCAGATGTGGTGATGATCGCACCGGCAAGTGCGAATGTAATCGGCAAACTTGCACATGGAATTGCAGATGATATGCTGACTACAACCATTATGGCATGTAAGTGTAAGAAATATATTTCACCGGCTATGAATACGAATATGTTTGAGAATCCAATCGTGCAGGATAATCTGAAAACACTGGAGCACTACGGATATGAGGTGATTCAGCCGGCAAGCGGTTATCTGGCATGTGGAGATACCGGAGCTGGTAAGATGCCGGAACCGGAGACTTTGCTTGCTTATATCGAGAAAGAGATTGCCTGCGAGAAAGATTTGCAGGGCAGGAAGATACTGGTTACAGCGGGACCGACGCAGGAAGCGATTGACCCGGTAAGATATATTACCAATCATTCTTCCGGCAAGATGGGGTATGCAATTGCAAAAGCAGCTATGCTTCGCGGAGCAGATGTTACACTGGTGAGTGGACGTACTGCAATTGAAGCACCGCTTTTTGTAAAGGTTGTACCGATTGTCACAGCGAAGGAGATGTTTGAGGCGGTAACGTCAGTCAGCGATGAGCAGGATATTATCATCAAAGCGGCAGCAGTTGCCGATTATCGTCCGGCTGTTGTAAGCTCTGAAAAAGTAAAGAAAAGCGATGGTCAGATGTCCATTGAATTAGAACGGACAGACGACATTTTGAAATACCTGGGTGAACATAAGAGAGAAGGGCAGTTCTTATGTGGATTCTCGATGGAAACCCAGAATATGATCGGTAATTCCAGAGCCAAACTTGAGAAGAAGAACCTGGATATGGTTGCAGCCAACAATGTCAAAGAGGCAGGCGCAGGCTTCCAGGGAGATACCAATGTATTGACTCTGATTACACAGAAGGAGGAAACGTCACTCCCGCTTATGAGCAAGGAGGATGCAGCCAACAAACTTCTGGATAAAATTCTTGAACTGACATCAAACTAGAGGCCAGTATACAAGAGAATTGCCCATGTGTACTTCAATTGATATGGGGATACAAGGAATGGGCGGCAACTTAATAACACACACCGTATTGCATCCACAAAAGTGGAGCGGTAACAAGGAGGAAAACATGAACAACAAAAAATTTAACACCATGCAACTTGCCACACTGGGACTGATGACAGCAGTGCTTATCATCATGGCCTGCACACCATTAGGATATTTGAATATCGGTCCTTTGGCTATTTCATTTAACGTCATTCCGGTTGCAATCTGTGCAATCGTATTAGGACCAACGGGCGGCGCGATCGCCGGACTGATCTTTGGTCTGACAAGTTTTGGACAGTGTATCGGAATCGGTGGAGTCAGCGTGATGGGAGCAATGCTCTTTAGCATCAATCCGGTCCTCGCATTTATTCAGCGAGTGATTCCACGACTTTTAGATGGACTTTGCATCGGCTTTATCTATAAAGCAATGCGAAAAAGAACCAATGCATATGTATCTTGTGCAGTAACCGGATTCTTTTCTGCATTTTTGAATACGCTGTTTTTCATGGCATTTTTGGTAATCTTATTTGGGAATACAGAGTATGTGCAGGGACTTATGAATGGAAGAAATGTCATCATTGGATGTGCTATGATGGTTGGTGTGAATGCAATCAGTGAGATGGTTGCATCTACAATCATTACAGGAGCTGTGGGAGCAGCACTTTCAAAAGCTCGTTTACTTCCTTCAGAAAAGTAACAGCAGATGAAAAACAAAAGGTGTATTGATCTATACTAGTCGCAATACATATGAAAAAAGGTTCATTGAACCTTTGCAATACCGAGCGCAGTCGCTTGCGAAAGATATCGATGTCGCAAGTGGCTGCGCATCGTTGCTATTTGCAAAGAAACAGAATTATTTCTAAGGAAAATGTTACGAGGAGTTTTGGATAGCAGATGACTTGTAAGAAAATCCATTCTGTGTTAAACTTAATCTGTAACTATGTTTACAAAAGCGGGGTATGAATAATGGAAATGGAACAAGAAGTAACGATTATGAAAGAGTTCGAACAGTTAAAACCATTTCTTTTGAGTGCTCAATTGGGAAGTTATGTAGTTCTTCCGCTGAAGTACAAGAAAGAAGAACTTGATAAAGTATGGTTGAGAGCAAACTGTGAGAAACAGAATATTACAACAACAAATCTGACCAAAGAGGCAAAGGCATTATTTACAGAAGAAGATCCGATGCATGTTGGTACTTGCTACAAGTTCCTTCGTGAGACATTTGTTAAAGAATTATTGGATAATATCGAAGTAGAGAATGTAATGGGATTTGCTGTTGCAGATATGGATCAGGAGAGACTGGATCTTGGTATCAACTGGGAGAAGGATGGATTTGATATTCATTCTGCGTACCTGTATGTATTTGAGACAGGAGTTGCATTCTTATGTATGGGACTTCGATACAGTCGTATGGATGCAGTAGCTCAGATTTGTAATATGGGAAGCGCAGAGACACAGTCGAAGTATTTCTATCTGGATAATGAGAAGAAGAGTCATGAATTCTCTCTGGATGAGAAATTACAGACTTTGTTTGAGACAATCGGTCTGGAAGTATTTCACCGTAGTGGAACTTCTGTATTTTTGGATGCGTTTACATATAATCTGGGTATGATCGGAAGAAGATTCCGTGATTTGGACACGATAAGACAGGTGACATGTAACCAGAATAATTTGTTGCCACTCTCCACCGATGTCGATGAGGACTTGACCGGTGCGCTGCAGTATCTGTATGCGGCACAGGATAAGATTCATTTTGCATATAACTGGGGAGCGTGCGTCTCTGATCAGGCAGTTTCTTATATCATGGCAGATTATAATCTGGACATGGAAGGGCAGATGAAGCAACATGCAGAAGATAAACTTCCTGCAGTGATTCTTGCACTTTATGAGAAATATACCTGCCAGTATCTGACAGAACAGGCGGCTCAGGAAGATATGAAAGCGAAAGAAAAGCAGGCGGTGAAAGATACACTGATGCATTTTCAGGCATTTGGTATCGTGCGTGCGATGAATCTTTCAAGAAATTACGAGACAAAAGTAATTTACCAGCATCTGTTGGATATGAATGGAATCGAAAGTTCTATTAATGATCTGGATAAGAAGCTGAATCTGTTAAATGAGCAGTTGAAAGTATTGACAGATAAGAGAAACAATCGAATTATGGGAATGGCAGTGGGATTCTGCGGAATTTCCATTCTTTCATCCATTATGTCGATTATGAATATTTTTGGTGCAAGCACAACGGCACAGTGGGCAGTGCTTGGAACAGCAGTAGGTCTTACAGCAGTAGGTACGATGAGCGTATTGCTTCGTAAGATGCATGTAGCAACCGCATTTTCCGATAACATGGAGAAACTCTACGACCACATTGAAGAGACAAAAGAATCTATCAATGAGACGTTAGCTGAGAGAGCGGAAGCCAAGGAAGAAGCAAGAGCCGAAAAAGAAGCTGCGAAAGCAGAGGCATTGGCTGAGAAAGAAGCAGCGGAGAAAGCCGCGCAGGAAGAGGCTGCCAAGAAAGAGGCACAGCAGATCATCCGCATGGAAGATAAGACTGCGAAAAACGACAGCGTAGATGATAACATCAAGCATGCGTAGAATAGAATTGGCATGAAAATGAAAAATTTAGATGCCGAAACAAGGAAAACATGAATCCTTAACAGATAAAATTCATTTATAGATAAATTCAATAAATAAGCCCAGACATGTAAAAAAGCTATAAGTACATGTCTGGGTTTTCTTGTATTCGTCTGAGGAAAATGATAATTTGGATATAGTTGAATACGAGAGTTGCGGCGTTTTTAGAGATGCTGTAGGTGTTTTTATTCATTAAGTGGGATTGGCTATACGGCCCTGCTAAAAAATCGACTATATAAATTTTCTCGCAAGGACCGTGTAAGCCAACCTGGTACATCAAATAGAAAACAACTTCATATCTTCCTCCACACTCTGAATCCCCGCAATTCCAAAATTCTCCACAAGCACATTTGCCACATTCGGTGACAGGAAAGCCGGAAGAGTTGGTCCTAAATGGATGTTCTTTACACCGAGGTAAAGCAGAGCGAGAAGAACAATGACCGCTTTTTGTTCGTACCATGCAATGTTATAAACAATCGGCAATTCATTGATGTCATCCAGTCCGAAGACTTCCTTTAATTTCAATGCAATGACAGCCAGTGAATAGGAGTCGTTGCACTGTCCGGCATCCAGAACACGTGGGATTCCGTTAATATCGCCGAGGTTTAATTTATTATATTTATATTTTGCACATCCTGCAGTTAGAATTACGGTATCTTTTGGAAGGGCTTTGGCAAAATCAGTGTAGTAATTTCTTTCTTTTGCACGCCCATCACATCCTGCCATGACGACGAACTTTCTGATCGCTCCGGATTTTACTGCATCGACAATCTGATCTGCCAATGCCAGTACCTGATTGTGAGCAAATCCACCAATCAGTTCTCCCTGCTCTAACTCAATTGGAGGGGTACAGTGTTTTGCCATCTCGATTATTTCGGAAAAGTCTTTCTCTTCCCCAATTTCTCCAGCCACATGCTTACATCCCGGATATCCGGCAGCACCTGTTGTAAAGAGTCGGTTTTTGTAACTTGCTTTTGGTGGAACGATACAGTTGGTAGTCATTAAGATTGGACCATTGAATGATTCAAATTCTTCTTTCTGTTTCCACCATGCATTTCCATAGTTGCCGGCAAAGTTTTCATATTTCTTGAAAGCTGGATAGTAGTGTGCCGGTAACATTTCAGAGTGGGTGTAAACATCAATACCGGTTCCCTGTGTCTGTTCCAACAACATTTCCAAATCACGAAGGTCGTGACCGGATACGAGAATTCCAGGATTATTTCGGACACCAAGACTGACCTTTGTAATTTCCGGATTGCCGTATGCACTCGTATTTGCCGCATCCAACATAGCCATACCATCGACACCATATTTCCCGGTTTCCAGAGTCAGTGCAACCAAATCATCAACAGAAAGTGAATCATCCAGAGTGGCGGCTAAGGCTCTTTGAAGAAATGCATCGACTTCTTCATTATCCTGAAGTAACACGTTAGCATGTTTGGAATAAGCAGAAAGTCCTTTTAATCCGTAAGTAATCAGTTCACGAAGGCTTCGAATATCTTCGTCTTCTGTGGAAAGGACACCGACCGTTTTTGCTTTTGCTTCGAATTCTTCCGGTGCGCCATTCCAGAAAGCGGCAGCTGGAAGTGCGTCTGTATCCGGAACCTGTTTGAGCAGTTCAGTTTTTTGCTCCAATGTTGCAACAATGCGTGAGACGATGGAGTCTTTGTCAAAGTTTGCATTTGTGATTGTTGTAAATAAATTTAAAGTAATTAAATGATTGATTTCAGTAGATACAGCAGTTCCTTCTGCACGAAGCTGTGTTGTGATTGCTGAAATTCCCTTCGTTACATATACAAGCAAGTCCTGCATTGCAGCGACATCCGGTTTCTTACCACATACCCCTGAGAGCGTACAGCCTGAACATCCTGCAGTTTCCTGACACTGATAACAAAACATTTGTTGTTCCATAATATATATTCTCCTTTGAAAATGTATTTTGATTTGTAGCTGATGTAGAGATAACGGATTTAAGAATGGGATAAATAAATCTCACGGTTATCTGATCTACATCAGCGAACTTGACGAACACAGTATATGAAAAATAAAGGTACTTGAATGTTGTTATAACAACGAAAATGAAAAAATTTGCAGGCAAATACTGGTAAATGATTTGCAGAGGAAAAAGAAATTGTTAAAATAGAATTAATAGGTTACTGTTCATTCCCGTGTCAATCACTACGCTAATTGACACGGAAGTGAACAGTAACCTAATAGGAATATTACATGGTTGCAAGCCCTTGGTTGACAATTGCCTACTAAAACGATATGATAAAGTCTGAAATAGAATGTACATGAGTAAAAATGATGACAATGATATAAGATAATGAGGATAAAACGATGTTAAATCAATTTTCAAGAACAGAATTATTATTAGGAAAAGAAGCAATGGATCGCCTTGCAGGAGCTAAAGTTGCAGTATTTGGAATCGGAGGGGTCGGCGGTTATGTGTGCGAAGCACTGGTTCGTTCCGGTGTGGGTTCCTTTGATCTCATCGATGATGACAAAGTATGTCTGACAAACTTAAACCGACAGATTATTGCGACAAGAAAAACGGTAGGAAAGTATAAAGCTGATGTGATGAAAGAGCGTATTCTGGAAATCAACCCGGATGCGAAAGTCGAAGTCCATAAATGCTTCTTTTTGCCGGAAAATGCAGACGAATTTCATTTTGAGGACTATGATTATATTGTAGACGCTGTGGATACAGTGACAGCCAAAATCGAGCTGATCATGAAAGCGAAAGAAGTAGGCACACCGATTATCAGCAGCATGGGAGCAGGTAATAAATTGGATGCAAGCCGTTTTAAAGTGGCAGATATTTACAAGACAAGCGGATGCCCATTGGCGAAAGTAATGCGTCGTGAGTTGAAAAAGCGTGGCGTGAAGAAGTTAAAAGTTGTATATTCGGATGAATTGCCAATCAAGCCAAAAGACGACATGGCAATCAGTTGCCGTACGAACTGTATCTGCCCTCCGGGAGCAAAACATAAATGTACAGAGCGTCGTGCAATTCCGGGAAGTACTGCATTTGTACCATCCGTAGCAGGACTGATCATCGCGGGAGAGATTGTAAAAGATCTGTCCGGAATCCAGTAATAAAGAATCGGATAATAGTTTGGAAGAAATCTGAAAACTATAAAAATGATGAGATATTTGTAAACAAGAATCGGGGGAATTCTTATGGAACAAAAGAAAAAGCAGAATCATAAGTTATATGGTGGATTTCAATATGCAATTACCGGAATCGTGACCGGATTAAAGCAGGAACAGAATATGAAGATGCATGCGATTATGACCATTCTGGTTGTGATTGCCGGATTTTTCTTTCATATATCTACGACAGAATGGTGTATCTGCCTTTTATTATGTGGTCTGATCATGGCACTGGAATTGGTAAATACAGCAGTTGAGGCAGTGGTGGATCTGGTAACAGAAGAGAGAAAACCACTGGCGAAGATTGCGAAGGATACGGCAGCAGGAGCAGTGCTGATCGCAGCGATATTTTCGGCTGTGATCGGGTGTATTATTTTTCTTCCGAAGGTACTGGCGTGGATATAGATTTTGTGTCAATAATGTTTACATTTTTTGAGAAAAAGTGTATAACAAGAGTATGGTAATAATAGGTATTGTTCACTTTCGCGGCAATCACTAGATGGATTGGCACGAAGGGCACACGAAAGGAGAAGAAGACTATGGAAAAATTAACAGACGGATTGAAAAAAATCTTATTAGCAGGAATCGGAACAGTAGCTGTTACAGCAGAGAAATCCAAAGATGTTCTGGATGATCTGGTAAAAAAAGGTGAGTTGACAGTGGAGCAGGGAAAGGCTCTGAACGAAGAACTCAAACACAACATTAAACAGACTGTAAAAGATAAAGTGAATGTCTCAGTGAAGACATCTACACCGGAAGAGCTGAATGAGATGCTTAGCAAGATGACAGCAGAGCAGTTGGCTCAGTTAAAAGAGCAGATTGAGAAAGTAGAAGCAGAAGCTCCGGAGGAAGATGTCGTAGAGGCCGAAGCTGAGGAAGTAGAATCTGAAGAAGCTACAGAAGAATCTGCTGAATGAAGTGCAGAAGGTTTAGAGACGCAGAATTCCCACTTGAGAGATGAGAACATCTGGGGCAGCAGATCGCGATGCCCGGCTAAAAAATGGAGAAAGCGACGATAAACATAGATAAAATCGGGAAGATGATAACGGAGAGTTAGATGAGTAACGAAAAATCAGGTTCCAGATTGAAGGAAATTACCGCAGTATTGCGTAAGCATGAGATCACCCGGGGGATGACCCCGGTGAAATTGCGGTTGATTCTGGAAGATCTGGGACCTACTTTTATTAAAATAGGACAAATCATGTCTTTACATTCGGATGTTCTTCCGAAGAAATATTGCGATGAGTTGATGAAACTGCGTTCGGATGTGGCTCCGATGCCATTTTCCGAAGTGGAAGAAGTGATAGAAGAATCCTATGGTTGTCCATGGAAAGAAGTGTTTTCTGATATTGAGAGAACAACACTGGGTTCGGCTTCCATCGCACAGGTCCATCGTGCTACTTTAAAATCAGGAGAAAAGGTTGTCGTAAAAGTACAGCGTAAGGGAATCTACGATACGATGGCGCGGGATATCGGATTGCTTCATAAGGCGGTGAAGCTGGTACCGCCGATCAGCATCAAAGAGACCGTGGATTTCAGCATGGTATTGGACGAATTGTGGGTGGTTACACAGGAGGAAATGAATTTCCTGACAGAAGCTGCCAACATGGAAGAGTTTGCCCGCAGGAATAAGGACATTGCATTTGTAAGGACACCAATCTTATATAAGGAACACACGACGCATCATGTCCTTGTGATGGAGTATATTGACGGTTATCCAATCGATGATAAAGTTTCGCTGGAAGAAAATGGATACGATCTGCATGAGATTGGAACCAAATTGATTGACCATTATATCAAACAGGTGATGGATGACGGATTCTTTCATGCAGACCCGCATCCGGGAAATGTGCGTGTAGCAGATGGAAAAATCGTCTGGATCGATATGGGAATGATGGGGCGTTTATCAGATCGTGACAGAGAATTGATTGGAGATGCGATTCAGGGAATTGCAATCAATGATATTGGCATGATACAGGATGCCGTTCTTGCATTAGGTGAATTTCGCGGAAAACCCGATCAGAGTAAATTGTATGAAGATATCAGTACGCTGATGATAAAATATGGAAAACTGGATATGGGTAATATTGATGTGGCCGAGACGATGCAGGATTTGATGGAAGTAATGAAGACAAATCGTATCTCCATGCCACATGGGCTTACGATGCTGGCTCGAGGACTGACGCAGATGGAAGGGGTTATGGCAGATATCTGTCCGGAGATTAATATGGTAGAGATTGCTGCGGCCAGGATAAAGGGTGATTTTCTTCGTAATTTTGATTGGAAGAAAGAGCTGAAAAGTGGTGGCAAGCAAGTATATCGGGCAATTCACAAGACGATCGATCTGCCATCTTTGACAGCCGATGCGATTCAGGGATTCATGAAAGGACAGACCAGAGTCAATCTGGATCTGCATGTGTCCAAAGATTTGGCACAGCTTTTACGCAGACTTGTAAGAAATATTGTGATGGGGCTGTGGGTTATGGCTCTTTTGATCAGTTCAAGTATCATCTGTACGACAGATATGAAACCGAAATTGTGGGGAATTCCTGCAATCGGCGCCTTAGGATATCTGATGGCGTTTGTGATTGTACTGTATGTATTTATCAAGCATTTTTTATCGAGAAAATAATGTAAAGGAGAAAACATGTTACAGATTCAACATATACGCAAGGAGTACCGGACAGGTAATCTGGTGCAGAAGGCATTGGATGATGTCAGCCTGAATTTAAGAGATAATGAATTTGTTGCTATTTTAGGTCCCAGTGGTTCGGGTAAGACCACTCTTCTGAATATTATCGGCGGACTTGATCGCTATGATAGCGGTGATTTGATCATTAACGGGATTTCTACAAAAAAATATAAGGACAGAGATTGGGATTCTTATCGTAATCATACGATTGGTTTTGTATTCCAAAGTTACAATCTGATTCCGCATCAGACTGTTCTGGCAAATGTCGAGCTGGCATTGACGATATCTGGTATCGGGAAAGCGGAACGGAAAAAGAAAGCAATCGAAGCATTGAAAAAGGTGGGGTTAGGGCAGCAACTACACAAGAAGCCAAACCAGATGTCCGGGGGACAGATGCAACGAGTTGCGATAGCCCGAGCATTGGTAAATAATCCGGATATTCTGCTCGCAGATGAGCCGACGGGTGCACTGGATAGTGATACCAGTGTGCAGGTTATGGATCTGCTTCAGGAAGTCGCAAAAGACCGATTGGTTGTTATGGTTACCCATAACCCGGAATTGGCGGAACAGTATGCCACTCGAATTGTAAATCTTCGTGATGGTAAGATTCGTTCCGATACGGATCCTTACGAAGTGGATGAAAATGTTCTGGCACCACCGAAACATAAGAATATGGGCAAATCTTCGATGTCGTTTATGACAGCACTGTCACTTAGTTTTAACAACTTAAAGACGAAGAAAGCACGAACCTTACTGACATCTTTTGCGGGTTCAATCGGTATTATCGGAATTGCACTGATCTTGTCGCTTTCGACCGGAGTGAATAAATATATTCAAAATGTCGAAGAGGAGACATTATCGGAATATCCGCTTCAGATCCAGAGTACCGGATTTGACATTACATCGATGATGGTTTCGAATGGCTCGGATATGGCGGGAAGCAGTAAGTCTGATGACAAGGTGAAGAAAGACGATAATAAGGTAAAGGTAGTTCAGTTGGTGACGAATATGTTCTCCACAATGAACTCGAACGATTTGAAATCCTTGAAGAATTATCTGGATAATGAAGAAGCGAGCGGAATTCGAAAATATACGAATGCGATTGAGTATTCTTATAATGTATTACCACAGATTTTTAAGGAAAACGGAGACAAAATCCGACAGGTGAATCCAGACAAATCATTTGCATCATTGGGAATCGGATCTTCGACTGCTTCTAACAGTATTATGTCCTCCATGATGAGCACCGATGTATTTTATGAAATGCCGAAGAATAGCAGTTTGTATGAGAATCAATATGAAGTAAAAGCTGGAAGATGGCCGAAAAAATACAATGAGTGTGTAGTGGTGTTGACTGCAGACGGAAGCATCAGTGATTTCATGCTGTATACGTTAGGTCTGCGGGATTCTATGGAATTAGACGAGATGATCCAGCAGTTCATAGATGAAGAAAATATCAAGACACCGGAAAATCTTGGAACATACAGTTACGATGATATCATTGGAACGACATTTAAACTGGTGAACAGTTCAGATTGCTATGAGTATGACAAGCAGTACAAAGTCTGGAAAGATAAGACGGACAATGATTCTTATATGAAGAAACTGGTTGCAAATGGCGAAGACCTGAAGGTTGTCGGTGTGGTCCAGCCGGATGCAGAGGCGAATGCAACAGCATTGCAGACCGGAATCGCCTATCCATATGCTCTGACAGAACATGTGGCAGAAGAGGCAAAGAAAAGTGAGATTGTAAAACAACAGCTTAAAAATCCGGATATCAATGTATTTACAAATGAGAAATTCGGAACCGATAATGGGGACAAGGATTTTAATATGGATTCTTTATTCACGGTTGACGAGGCTGCATTGCAAAAGGCGTTTAAATATGATGAAAGTGCGATGAGTAATCTTGGGAATTCACTTGATTTTTCTGGTGCGGATCTGGAGAAAGCATTCAGCGTTGGTGGAAGCAGTTCTGACCTTTCTAATATGGTCAATCTGAATCAGGTGCAGCTTGATCTGTCCGGTATGCCACAGTTGAATTTGGGAGATGTGCTTTCCAAATTGGATTTGTCTGTATCGCCGGATGGTTTGAAACAGATGGCATCCAGTTTGTCAGAAGGCTATCTTGAATATGCGAAGACGCATCCGGAAGCCGATTATTCTCATTTGCTGGAAGACTTTACAGAATATTTGAAATCAGATGAGGCAAAGAAGATCATCGAGGATAATATCAAAGAAATCATCAAAGGAAGCGCCAGTGTGACCATCACACCGGAACAGATTCAGAAGTTACTCAAGGATATCATGACAGGTTTCTTGCAGTATGTAACAGATAATGGTTATACAGACGTTAGTAAATTTGGAGAGTATTTACAGGAATATTTACAGACAGATGAAGCGAAGCAAATGCTCGCGTCAGTCGGGGATGGCATTCAGATTGATGATATCAATGTAAATATTACTGCGGAACAGATGACAAAACTGGCGAGTGAATTGTATAAAGGATATCAGACTTATGCATCCGTAAATGGGAAACCGGATCCGTCCAAGATGGGAGAACAGGTTTTGAATTATCTGGGAACAGCAGATGCGCAGAAACGCCTGACAGACGGACTGGCTAAAACGGTGGATATGAATGCATTGGAAACACAGGTATCTGCGGCTATGCAGGATTATATGACAAAGGCAATGGGTGTGTTGGGCAATTCCATGGGTGAAGCAATTGGAACACAGGTTTCATCGGCAATGTCACAGATTGTAACACAGCTTACAAAGGGTATTGAGAGTGCGATGACCCAGATGATGACGAATGTCGGAACACAACTTCAAAATGCGATGGGAAGCGCAATGACAATCGACACCGATGCATTTGCGAAAGCATTTCAGATGAATATGACGGAAGATGATCTGGTGGAATTGATGATGTCTATGAATACATCGAACAGTGTCTCTTACGACAGTAATCTGCAGAAACTGGGGTATGTAGACTTCAATGTACCGGCGGAGATTTCGTTGTATCCGAAGAACTTTGAGAGCAAAGAAGAAGTTGTAAAAATTCTGGATAATTACAATAGTAAGATGGAAGCTGAAGGGAAGGATGAACAGGTCATCAGCTATACCGATGTAGTCGGAACATTGATGTCTTCGGTAACAAATATTGTAGATATCATCAGTTATGTACTGATTGCGTTTGTGGCAATTTCGCTGGTTGTATCTTCCATCATGATTGGTGTTATTACTTATATCAGTGTTCTGGAGCGTAAGAAAGAAATCGGTATTCTGCGTGCGATTGGTGCTTCGAAGGGAAATGTATCTCAGGTGTTCAATGCGGAGACATTTATTATTGGCTTGTGTGCAGGATTGATCGGTATCGGTCTGACTTTGATTCTGTTGATTCCGACAAATGCAATCATTCATTCGGTTGCTGATACAACGGCTGTAAGTGCGGTATTACCGGTTGTACCTGCATTGGTACTGATCGCGCTGAGTGTGGTATTGACACTGATCGGTGGTTTGATTCCATCAAGAAAGGCATCAAAGAGCGATCCGGTAACGGCTTTGAGGACGGAGTAAAATAGAGTGCATAGAGTGGCACAAAGAGAAACATAAAGGAAATAATAAATGAAATATAACAAAAGAAAGCGAATCTTTCTTGTGCTGACAATCATCTGGCTGATCATGATCTTTGGTTTCTCATCCAGAGATGGTGATCTGTCCGGAGAGGACAGCGGAAGAGTCGGAAGACTTGTCGGAGAGTGGTTTGTTCCGGGATTTGATAAGTGGAGCGAGGCAAAGCAAAATGCATTTATCGACAAGGTGGATTTCCCGATCCGAAAGACTGCACATGCAACGGAATATGCGATATTGGGGGCATTGATTTTAGGTGCGACCTATGAGGCTGGGCGTAACAAACGATATACGTTGGGGATTCCATGGGCATTTGGAACGATATATGCGGCTACGGATGAATTTCATCAACTGTTTGTTCCGGGGCGAAGCGGACAAGTACGGGATGTATTGATTGATAGTTGTGGCGTGTTTATAGGAGTACTGATCGCGATATGGATCGTGAGTCGTAAAGAGAAACGGCGAAGTACAAGTGATTGTACGTTGTAAAAATAATATCGGAAAGGTGAGGAAAAGAACATGAATGAATTATATGAAGCAATTGAGAAAAAGATAAAAGATGCAGGATATCCGAGAAAAATTTCCGGGGCAGATGTATACAACGACATCTGTGACCAGATAGACGGAAAGGAGAACGGAACTTACATTTTGTTATCCAAATTCGAGGACGATGTCGTGTTTGAATATCACATTACAATTCAGGATGAAGATTTCAATCTTGGAATTCTGACAATGAAGACTCCGGAAGGGGTGTTCGAGGCAGATTTTGATGCAGAATAAAAGATAAAGGAAGTAACAAAAACGATGAAAAATCCATTGCGTTATCAGTTTTCGGAGTATGATTGCGGACCGACCTCGATGCAGAATGCAGTCAGCTTTTTATTTGAACGAGAAGAAATACCGGCAGAGATATTGCGTAATATTATGTTGTACTGTCTGGACTGCTATGGACAGGACGGAACACCCGGACAGCGGGGAACTTCCTGTGCGGCAATGATGTTTTTGAGCAATTGGCTCAACAGTATGGGGAATATTGGGAAACTGGATATTACGAGTAAATATTTATCCGGAAAAGATGTACATATCGGAAAAGAAAGTTATCTCAATGATGCGCTGAAACGCCATGGTGTAGTCGTTTTACGACTGTTTACCGATGAGTGGCACTATGTCCTTCTGACTGGGGAAGCAGATGGCAAAATGTATGTATTTGATCCATACTATGAGGAAGGTGAAGAACTTCCGGAAGATATTCGATGGACAGAAAACCATCCGAAGGAATATAACTGTATTGTACCGTGGCATTACTTTAATAAAGAAGAGTTAGAATTGTATGCATTGGGACCATATGAAAGCAGGGAGGCTGTCATTTTGTTTAATGAAAAAACGAAGTTGACGGCTGAAAAGACCATTGAATACTTTATCTAGGACAAGAAATTGGTAGATTTTGTCTAAAAATAGACAAAATATGTATTGACGATAAAATTGTTTTGCGTTATGATTAGTCAGATTTTGTGGTACTGTTTATGAGTAGTTTGTAAATCGTAATACTTTAGCTGTCAGACAAGTTTAAAATTTTAATGGCAGAGATTGTAAGCGGAAGAGAAAGGCAGGAAGAAAAAGATGGCTGATACAGTTCAGAAGAAAATTAGCTTTAAAAATGCAGATGCAGCAGTAGAATTTGTAAATAGAGTACAGGATTTTCCGTTCGATGTGGATTTAAAAGCAAAGAATATGAGAATTGATGCAAAATCTTTACTTGGCGTACTTTCTATTTGTGAAGAGCAGAATATAGAAGTAGAGGCGTTTGGTTCGAATGATGATTTTCTTGCATTGTTGAATGAGTTCGCTGCATAGAGATTGTCACGAGTGTGGATGTTATCAAATGTGGTTATATAGGGAGAGGTAAGATGAACCCATCACAGATTACAGAGTGGTGTCATCAAATTATACAGTCGGTTGCAAAGCGTGACGGACTGTATATTGATGCAACTATGGGAAAAGGACACGATACAAAGCTGTTATGTGAACTGGCAGGAGAGAAGGGCACAGTTCTTGCTTTTGATATCCAGCCGGAGGCTGTGCAGGCGACAGAAAGCCTGCTGTCAAAAGAACAGATGCTTGACCGGGCAACTTTGTTGCTAAAAGGACATGAGCATATGGATGAATATGCAAAGGAAGAATCTGTTGATGTGATCTGCTTTAATTTTGGATATCTTCCGGGTGGCGATCATGCAATCGCGACGAAGACACAGACCAGTTTGGAAGCGATTGAAAAAGGGCTTGGTTTGTTGAAACACGGTGGCATGATGAGTTTGTGTATTTACAGTGGCGGTGACACCGGATTCGAGGAGAAGGATGCAATTCTTCGATATATAAAAGAGCTGAATCCAAAAAGATATACAGTCATTGTCAATGAATATTACAATCGGGAGAATAACCCTCCGATTCCGGTATTTATATTTAAACGTTGAAAGGTTGATCTTCGCTGTGATCGCGGTGAAAATCAGCCTTTTATGCTATATTTTCCGGAGGAGTTATGATATAGTATGGATAAATCGGAAAGAGAAAGGTATGGCTGATATTGGGAGAGAAGCAGGAGAAAATGAAATACCGGCTTGCGGAAGCAATGAAGACTTGTATGAGGACCATGCCGGTAGAGAAGATTACAGTAAAAGAAATCGTACAAGAATGTGGAACAACAAGACAGACATTTTACAGATATTTTTTAGATAAATATGATTTGATCAACTGGTATTTTGATAAGATTCTTTTGGAATCTTTTGAACATATGGGCGAGGGAGAGACTGTCTATGAAGGTTTGTGTAAGAAGTTCCAGTATATTGAAGAAGAAAAACTGTTTTTTAAGGCGGCATTTCGTAATGACCAGCAGAATTGTCTGAGAGACCATGATTTCCAGTTGATACTTGCTTTTTATACAAAGCAGATTGAAGAGAAGACGAAGGAGCCGATTTCGGATGATCTTCGGTTCTTGTTGGAGATGTATTGTCAGGGCTCCATTTATATGACAGTCCAGTGGGTGCTGGGCGAGCGGAAAAGTACACCGCAGGAGATGGCAAAGGCGTTGGTGGCCGCGATGCCATCAGAGTTATATGATGTGATGAAGCAATTGAATCTTGTGTAAAATGAATAGAAAATGAAAGAAAAGTCAATCTGACATGTGAAAATGTGACAGATTGACTTTTTTGTAACTTTCTATTCCGGACAGATATTGTTAAAATAAAGACATAGGGAAGCAAAACAGGAGTTTATAGAAAGCCCTGTTTTGAATATCATGATTGTTTGCAATACATTTGTAAACGAGAATGAAAATTGGACGAATAGAAAGGGAGAAGAAAAATGGCAAACAGAATTATGTTGAATGAAACATCTTATCATGGAGCAGGTGCAATCCAGGAAATTGCAACAGAAGCAAAAGCAAGAGCTTACAAAAAAGCTTTCGTATGTTCTGACCCTGATCTGATTAAATTCGAGGTAACGACAAAAGTAACAAAAGTACTGGAAGATGCAGGACTTGAGTATGAAATTTATTCTGATATCAAAGCCAACCCAACAATTGAAAACGTACAGCATGGTGTAGAAGCGTTCAAGAAAGCAGAAGCAGACTACATCATCGCAATTGGTGGCGGTTCTTCTATGGATACAGCAAAGGCAATCGGTATCATCATTGCAAACCCAGAGTTCGAGGATGTTAGAAGTCTGGAAGGTGTTGCACCGACAAAGAAACCTTGTGTACCGATTATCGCGGTTCCAACAACAGCAGGAACAGCAGCAGAGGTAACGATCAACTACGTTATCACAGATGTAGAGAAAAAGAGAAAATTCGTATGTGTTGATCCACATGATATGCCAATCATCGCAGTAGTAGACCCTGACATGATGTCTTCTATGCCAAAAGGACTGACAGCTTCAACAGGTATGGATGCACTTACACATGCAATCGAAGGATATACAACAAAAGCAGCATGGGAAATGACAGATATGTTCCATATCAAAGCAATTGAAATCATTTCGAAATCTCTTAGAAGTGCAGTAAATAATGAAAAAGAGGGACGTGAAGGAATGGCTCTCGGACAGTATATTGCAGGAATGGGATTCTCAAACGTAGGTCTTGGAATCGCACATTCTATGGCTCATACATTAGGAGCTGTATATGACACTCCACATGGTGTAGCTTGTGCAATGATGCTTCCAATCGTTATGGAATACAATGCAGACTGCACAGGAGAGAAATACAGAGAGATTGCAAGAGCAATGGGCGTAAAAGGTGTAGATGATATGTCTGTAGAAGAGTATCGTAAAGCAGCAGTAGATGCGGTACAGAAACTTTCTGTAGATGTTGGAATTCCTACAAAACTCGAAGCACTGAAAGAAGAAGATCTTCAGTTCTTAGCAGAGTCTGCTCATGCAGATGCTTGTGCACCGGGTAATCCAAAAGATGCAAGTGTAGAAGATTTGAAAGAATTATTCAGAAAATTAATGTAAGAATAAGATATAAAAAGAAGGGGCGTCGCATTTGCGATGCCCCTTACTTTACCCAAAATTAGGGATGTGTTTATAGTGACGATTAAAAAATGGTTACCGCAACACATTCTTTTTTACTTTTCTAAAAAAGATAACAAAATGTGATGGATAGAGCGATGTAGATACGGCATATATTCATCCATCGGCAGAGGTTGTTCATATAGAATACAACTGTAACATGTAGAGCCGACAAGTTCTAGTATCGTAAAGAGCAGCAATTCCGCTTCCGCATCGGTAATAGAACTTTTGCGGACGAGTTCCAGGTAGTAGGAATAGAATTCGCGAGATTCATCGGAGTCGTCTGCTATCTGCTGTTCAAATGCCACGCGGAAAATTCCCCAGGATAGATTCTTGGAAATGAACTGCAATAATTTGGGATTGGCTGTCAGTTTGTCGACAACAAAATCAACAACGAAAAACAGTTGATTTTCAAATCCTTCGACGGAATGTGCCAGAAGAGCGGTGTGAGCTTCCGCAAACAGTTGACCGGTTTTGTGTGCGATCAAGATATCTCGAAGGTCATATTTATCTTTAAAATATAAATAAAAAGTTCCCTTTGCAAGACCGGCTCTTGATGAAATGTCAGAGATGGTTGTCTTGGCAAACCCCTTGTCTGTAAACAATTCAAATGCGGTCTGTAAAAGTGCATTCTTCTTTTCTTTTTTATTCAAATCTACCTTACTCATACTTAATTTACTCCTGTCTCATTCGACTGTAATAACACTTCCTATTGTGTAACAAAAGAGAAAAAAAATCAATACAAAAATGAATTATGGTCATTTTATGGATATGTCGGCTACAAATTTGCGAATGTGAATATTGACCATTGGTCATTTGAGAATATAATGAGGTGTAGAAACGAAAAAGATTGGGAGATGATGACATGGTTAAGGTGGGTAAAAAAATTGTGAAATACAGAGTCGCAATTTTGATTATCGGAATTTTATTATTAATTCCGTCAGCTTTGGGGTATTTTAAAACCAGAGTAAATTATGATATTCTCTATTATCTGCCGGGGAATATTGACACAATGAAAGGACAGGACATTCTGATTGATGAATTCCAAAAGGGCGCATTTGCGATGGAAATCGTGGATGGTATGTCGACGAAGGAAGCAGCAGATGTAAAGGCAAAGATTGAGCAGGTCGATGGAGTTGCAGATGTAATCTGGTATGATTCGATTGCAGATTTATCAATGCCGATCAGTGAATTGCCGGATAATCTGAAAGATGTATTCGATAAAGATGGGGCAACATTGATGGCAATCTTCTTTGATGATACAACTTCTGCAGACAGTACAATGGAAGCGATCAAAGAGATTCGAAGTGTAACGAATGAGCAATGTTACTTAAGTGGTATGTCAGCAGTTGTAACAGATATTAAGAATCTGTCGGAAAAAGAGACACCGATTTATGTATTGATCGCAGTAGTCTTGAGCTGTATCGTACTTTCGGTATTTACAGATTGTTGGATTTTACCGATATTCTTTATGCTTAGTATCGGTATGGCGATTGTTTACAATATGGGAAGCAACTACTTCCTGGGACAGATTTCCTATATCACAAAGGCACTGAGTGCGGTGTTACAGCTTGGAGTTACGATGGATTACTCTATTTTCCTGTGGCATAGTTATCAGGAGAATAAGCAGCGGTTCGATGGGGATAAAGACCGTGCGATGGCACACGCAATATCCAATACATTTACATCAGTAATCGGAAGCTCCATTACAACTGTAGCAGGATTCATTGCATTGTGTTTCATGAGCTTTACACTTGGACGCGATTTAGGAATCGTTATGGCGAAAGGTGTTGTATTCGGAGTAATCAGTTGCGTTACAATCCTGCCATCACTCCTGCTTATATTTGATAAAGCAATTGAAAAGACAACACATCGTTCCATCATACCACCGATGGAAAAACCGGCAAAATGGATCACAAAACATTTTAAAGTATTTGTAGTAGTATTCCTTGTTGTATTGGTTCCGGCATTGATCGGATATACAAAGACAGATGTATATTACAATCTGGATTCTACACTGCCGAAATATCTTGCCAGCATCAAGGCAAATGATAAACTGGCAGACACATTTGACATGAATGCCACAGACATGGTACTGGTCAAATCCGATATGTCGGCAAAAGATGCAAAGGCAATGCTCAAAGAGATAAAAGATGTAAAAGGCGTGAAATTTGCACTTGGATTAGATGATCTGCTTGGTTCCTCCATTCCGAGAGATGTTATTCCGTCAGAACTGACAGAGACATTGAAACAAGGTGACTGGCAGTTGATGCTTGTACAGTCTGAGTATAAAGTGGCATCGGATGAAGTGAATGAACAGTGCACAACGATTAATAAAATCATTAAGAAATACGATGACACCGGAATGTTGATCGGTGAAGCACCGTGTACAAAAGATTTGATCACGATTACAGACAAAGACTTTAAAGTAGTCAGTGCGATTTCAATCGTAGCAATCTTCATTATTATTG
>DAVZKO010000037.1:0-26188 GCA_052272205.1 Schaedlerella sp.
CAGCAGCCTGTACCTTAGGAAGCATAGAACCTGGAGCAAAGTGACCTTCTTCCATGTACTGTTTTGCTTCGTCTACTGTCATATGGTCAATCCATTTTTCGTCTGGTTTTCCGTAGTTTACAGCAACTTTTTCTACAGCAGTAAGGATGATCAGGAAGTCTGCATCCAAATCTTTTGCCATTAAGCAGCTTGCAAAGTCTTTATCGATAACTGCGCTGGCACCCTTTAAGTGATTTCCCTGCAATGTAACAGGAATTCCGCCACCGCCACAAGCGATAACAAGCTCACCGGCATCTACCATGTTACGGATTGTTCCGATTTCAACGATTTCCTGTGGCTTTGGAGAAGCAACAACACGACGATATCCACGTCCGGCATCTTCTTTCATGATGTAGTTGTATTTCTCTGCCATATCATCGGCCTGCTCTTTTGTTAAGAAACGTCCGATTGGTTTAGATGGATTCTCGAATGCAGGGTCATTTTCATCTACGCGTACCTGAGTGATCATTGTTGCAACAGGGATATCTTTGATACCACGATTTAACAATTCTTCACGTAATGCGTTCTGAAGATCATAACCGATATAAGCCTGGCTCATTGCTACACAGACAGAAAGTGGTGTGTTAGGCTGTTTTTCATCTTCATGTGTTAAAGCGAGCATTGCATTGTTGATCATACCAACCTGTGGTCCGTTACCATGTGCAACAACAACTTCACAACCTTCTTCGATTAAGTCAACGATTGCACGAGCTGTAATTTTAACTGCTGCCATCTGTTCTGGAAGTGTATTGCCAAGAGCATTTCCCCCAAGAGCAATGACAATTCTCTTCTTCTTAGACATAATATATATTCCTCCGAATTAACCTACTATTTTTAAAACCAGAAGCGAAACAGGTTCGCTTCTGGTTCGTTATAAGACCTTTTTCTTAATTTTTAATCGAAATCTTATTCGAATACTCTAGGGCATCCTTTTTCTTCCAGTTTTTTCAAGATCTCTGTTGGGTTCTCGAATTTAGCAAGGAAGATCATAGCTGCGATGATGTATGGTTTGAAGCTAGCTTCTTTGTAAAGTGGATCTCTGTAACGATCGAATACAGAAGCGTCTACTTCACCTTCTTCACAGCTTACGCCTGAGATATCAGCTGGCAGGCAGTGCATGTAAAGAGCTTTTCCGTCTTTTGTTGTAGCCATAAGCTCTTCTGTACAAGCCCAATCTTTGTGCTCTGCGTTCTGAGCAAGAAGTTCTTTCTCAAGTTCTTTGATACCTTCTGTATCACCATTTCCGTACAGTTCTGTACGTTTTTCCATAGCTGCGAATGGAGCCCAGCTCTTTGGATATACGATATCAGCATCTTTGAATGCTTCAGCCATGTTGTTAGTTTTTGTGAATGATCCGCCAGATTTCTTAGCGTTTTCTTCAGCAACTTTTTCTACATCTTCGAATACTTCGTATCCTTCTGGATGAGCAAGAACAACGTCCATTCCGAAACGTGTCATCAGTCCGATGATTCCCTGTGGAACAGAAAGTGGTTTACCATAAGATGGAGAGTAAGCCCATGTCATAGCAAGTTTTTTACCTTTCAGGTTCTCAACTCCGCCGAACTCGTGGATGATGTGAAGCATATCAGCCATTGCCTGTGTTGGGTGGTCGATATCGCACTGAAGGTTAACAAGTGTAGGTTTCTGCTCTAAGATACCATCTTTGTTTCCCTGTGTTACAGCGTCAACAACTTCGTGCATGTATTTGTTACCTTTTCCGATGTACATATCATCACGGATACCGATTACATCAGCCATGAAAGAAATCATGTTAGCTGTTTCACGAACTGTTTCACCATGAGCAACCTGAGATTTTCCTTCGTCAAGATCCTGAACCTCAAGACCTAACAGGTTACATGCAGAAGCGAAAGAGAAACGTGTACGTGTAGAGTTATCACGGAATAAAGAAATTCCAAGACCGCTTTCGAATACTTTTGTAGAGATGTTGTTCTCTCTCATGTAGCGAAGAGCATCAGCTACTGTAAATACAGCTTCGATTTCGTCGTCTGTTTTCTCCCATGTTAAGAAGAAATCTCCGTTGTACATATCTTTGAAGTTCAAAGCGTTCAATTTGTCAATATATCCCTGTAATTTTGCATCCATTATAATATCCTCCTAAAAATTGTATAAAAATGTGTTTAATGGCGGGCGTCCAGCGAACCGGACACCAAAAATTGATTTTCAATAGTAATAATGTAACACACTCGAACATCGACTCGAAAGAACCTCGTCTGATGTCGAGGTGTACTTAATCGCTAAGCTCAAAAAGACTTTGCTAAGTGATTAATGTATTATTTTACATATGATTTTGGAAGAGCAGCGTAAACTGCAGCACATGTAACAAGATCCTGTTTCCATGTCTTCTCGTTTGGTGCGTGAGCCTGAGCCTCTGCTCCAGGTCCGAATCCGATACAAGGGATTCCGTTACGTCCCATGATAGATACACCATTTGTAGAGAATGTCCATTTATCTGTTAATGGACGAGCCTGTCTCATCTCAAGTGTCTCTTCAGCACCGATACGTTTGTCTCCGTAGAGTCCTGTGTAAGCTTCTTCAAGAGCTTTTGTTACAGCATGGTCTTTTGGAATAGCCCATGTTGGGAAGTAGCATTCGATTTCATATACACATCCTGTGTATGATGGACGATCATAGTTGTACATAGAAACTGTTACGTCATCACCGTATTTCTGTACGCTAGGTAAAGCACGGATCTCGTCTAAGCAGCTTTCCCATGTCTCTCCGAATGTCATACGACGGTCAAGAGATACAGAGCAAGAGTCTGCTACTGCACAACGGCTTGGAGATGTGTAGAAAATCTGAGATGTTGTAACTGTACCACGTCCAAGGAAACGAGCTTCTTCGTAATCTTTGTTGTATTTCGGATCAAGCATTTTAACAAGACCTTTGATTTCTGTTCCGTCTTCAGCATCGTTCTCGTTCAAAGCACGGATGTCCTGAAGGATGTCAGCCATTTTGTAAATAGCATTGTCTCCACGCTCTGGAGCAGAACCATGACAAGAAACACCTTTTACGTCAACGCGGATTTCCATACGTCCACGCTGTCCACGGTAGATACCACCATCAGTAGGCTCTGTAGAAACAACGAATTCAGGACGAACTTTGTCTTCGTTGATGATGTACTGCCAGCAAAGACCATCACAGTCTTCTTCCTGAACTGTACCAACAACCATTACTTTGTAACCTTCTGGAATAAGGTTCTGCTCTTTCATGATCTTAGCACCGTATACTGCAGATACGATACCACCACACTGGTCAGATACTCCACGTCCACCGATCTCTGTCTCTGTCTCGTATCCTTCATATGGATCGAATGTCCAGTTGTCGATGTTACCGATACCTACTGTATCAATATGAGCATCAAATGCGATAATCTTGTCGCCTGTTCCCATGTATCCGATTACATTTCCCTGTGGATCGATCTGAACTTCGTCAAATCCTACTTTTTTCATCTCAGCAGCAATTGTGTCGATATGAGCTTTCTCATCACAGCTTTCTCCTGGGTTTTTTACGATTGCACGTAAGAATGCAGTCATCTCTTTCTCATATCCCTGTGCAGCCTCTTTGATTTTGTTTAAATCCATTGTTAAAAATCTCCCTTCTTGAATTTAAGTTAATATTTACTTATTATAAATCCGTTCGGACTTATTTTTCATTTCCATCCCAAACGATTGATTCGTAACGTTCTGGGTCTGTGTTACCTTCTGTAGAGAAGAGTAATACTTTCGAGTTCTTGTCTAATCCAAGATGCTCTCTTAATTCTTTGTATTCATCCATCATCATGATGCAAGCAAGTGTTCCGAATGGAGCAGCTCCTGATTCACCGGATGTAACAGGTTTGTCACCTTTGATTGGAGCAGCCAGCATACGCATACCTTTTGCTGCAACCCAGTCAGGAGTAGCGATGAATGTATCAACATGGTTTTTCAGGATATCCCATGAAATTGTGTTTGGCTCTCCACAAGCAAGACCAGCCATGATTGTAACCATATCTCCATCAACGATCTGAATGCTTCCGTCTCCGTGAGCAGCGCCCTTGTAAAGACATGCAGCAGCTTCAGCTTCTACAACAACAACTTTCGGTGGGTTCTCTGGATATCTGTTAGCGAAATATCCCTGAACAGCTCCTGCAAGTGAACCAACACCAGCCTGGATAAATACGTGTGTAGGACGTTCGCAGCCATATTCCTGAAGCTGATCATAAGCTTCCATAGCCATTGTTCCGTATCCCTGCATGATCCATGCCGGAATTTCTTCATATCCGTCCCAAGCTGTATCCTGAACCATGATTCCGTTCTCTGTCTTCATAGCCATGTCATTTGCCATACGAACACATTCATCGTAGTTGTATTCTTCGATAGTAGCTGTAGCACCCTCAGCAAGAATGTTGTTCAGTCGTGTCTGTGTTGTTCCCTTTGGCATTAAGACAACTGCTTTCTGTCCAAGTTTGTTTGCAGCCCATGCAACTCCACGTCCGTGGTTACCATCTGTAGCTGTGAAGAATGTAGCCTGTCCGAACTCTTCTTTCAAAGCATCAGAAGTAAGTACATTATAAGGAAGTTCTGAAACATCTTTACCTGTCTGTTTAGCAATGTAACGAGCCATTGCAAATGAACCTCCGAGTACTTTGAACGCGTTCAGTCCAAAACGATAAGATTCATCTTTGATGTACACCTCGCCAAGACCGAGCATGTCTGCCATCTTATCCAGTTTGGTAAGTGGTGTTACAGTGTACTGTGGAAAACTCTCGTGGAAAGCGCGGGCTTTTTGAACTTCGT
Organism: Schaedlerella sp.; assembly: GCA_052272205.1. Taxonomy (GTDB): domain Bacteria; phylum Bacillota; class Clostridia; order Lachnospirales; family Lachnospiraceae; genus Schaedlerella. The sequence continues at coordinate 4,836 of DAVZKO010000037.1, forward strand.
CAAGTCCCATGACTTTCAGGTTTTCATCGTTTGTCTTTGGCATCTTATTGACTGCCCATTTGATTGATTCCATGTGGAATAACCTCCTTTTATAATTGTGTTTGTTAATTGGTTCCTATTCGTTACTTGTTACCCGCATCCATATAATTATAGAGGGTAAACTTTGAAATGCCTAATAGGGAAGCAACTTTATCGCCGGATTTTGTGATAAGAAAAGCACCTGCGTTATTTAAAAATTGTACAACTTTGACCTTGTCGTCTTTGTTCATAGCTGCGACAGGTTTGCCGACAAGGGCAAGAGCCTGTTCAATTAAAGAATCAAGCAGTTCATTTACATTATGGGTGATTTTCTGTGGCTGTGCGAGACCACCATCGGAAATTCCGTTCCCTGATTCGAATTCCTGTTCGGATTCTGTTGTGATCAGAGAATGAAGAGCATTCTCAACAGTCAGTAAAGAAGTAATATCATAGTTCAAAGCGAAAATGTATTCTATCTTATCATCATCACCTCGGACATACATTGTACTTGACTTGAGAATCTGTCCGCTTTCGGTCTTAGTTAAATAAGAAAGTTTGTCGTGAATCTTGGATGGGTCACGTTTTAATGTCTCGAGAACAATACGTGAAGGTCCGTCACCAACATGCCGTCCGGTGATGTCACCGTTTTCAACATATACAACGGAATGTTCAATCTCACGCTTTGTTAAGTCGTGTATAACAATCTCACAATTGCTACCGAACTGAACTGCGAGGCCATGACCAATCTGTTTCAGTAAATCAAGTCTTTTTCCCATGTGTCTGATACCCCTTTCTGCGGCTTGAAAATGTCTTGCCGTTTTTTGCTTCTGAATCCATCATAGCATAAAAAAAATGAAAATCAATACCTTTTCTAAAAAATTTTTAGATATCTTAAATTTTTTAAGAATTTTGTTGCATTTGCACCTATTATATGGTATCATATTACAAAGAAAGTGGTTCAGAAATGTAATTTATTGTGCGAAAATTACAAAAAAATCAAACAAATCAGAAAAAGGAGATATGCATATGCTGATTATTGGAAATGGTAAAGTAGTCACAAGAGATTCCTCCAATCCTTTTATTGAAAGTGGAGCAGTAGCGATTGACGGAACACAGATTAAAAAGGTAGGAGAGCTTGAAGAACTCAAGAAAGAATTTCCGGATGCAGAGTTCATTGATGCAAAAGGCAAGATCATTATGCCGGCATTTATTAATACACATGAACATATTTATAGTGCTTTCGGAAGAGGTATGTCGATCAATGGATACAATCCACAGGGATTCCTCGATATCCTGGATGGTATGTGGTGGACAATCGACCGCAACCTTACATTAAATGATACTTATTTAAGTGCGATGGCTACATATATTGATTGTATCAAGAATGGTGTTACAACAATCTTTGATCATCATGCAAGTTTTGGCTCTATCGAAGGTTCATTATTTGAAATCGAGAAAGCTGCAAAAGAGACAGGCGTTCGTTCATGCCTTTGCTACGAGATTTCAGATCGAGACGGAATGGACAAAGCAAGAGCATCGGTAAAAGAGAATGCGGACTTTATCCGCCACGCATTAAAAGATGATACAGGCATGATCGCAGGTATGATGGGTATGCATGCACAGTTTACAATCTCTGATGAGACAATGGAACTGGCAGCAGCAAGCAAACCGGACGAAGTTGGATATCATATCCATGTAGCGGAAGGAATCGAAGATTTACATCATTGTCTGAAACATTACGGAAAACGTATCGTAGACCGTCTGATGGATCATGGTATCCTCGGAGAAAAAACACTTCTTGGACACTGCATCTATGTAAATGAACATGAGATGGATTTAATTAAAGAAACAAATACAATGGTTGTACACAATCCGGAATCTAATATGGGTAATGCTTGTGGATGTCCTCCGACAATGCATATTGTACATAAGGGAATCCTTACAGGACTTGGAACAGACGGTTATACACACGATATGACAGAGTCTTATAAGGTAGCAAATGTATTGCACAAACATCATTTATGTGATGGTAATGCTGCATGGACAGAAGTTCCTCAGATGCTCTTTGAAGGCAACGTACAGATTGCAGAGCGTTACTTCCCACAGAAACTTGGCGTATTAAAAGAAGGCGCAGCAGCCGACGTGATCGTTGTAGACTATACTGCACCGACACCATTGCATGCAGGTAATGTAAACAGCCATATCCTGTTTGGTATGACAGGAAGAGACGTAGTTACAACAGTAGCAAATGGTAAAGTATTGATGAAAGACCGTGAACTGTTGAACATCGACGTGGAGAAAGTACTTGCAGATTGCAGACAGGCAGCAGGAGCACTTGCTGACAGAATTAATTCAAGATAGCGTAGGGAACGCAGGAGGAAAAAACAATGGGCAATAGTAAAGAAAAACCTGGAAGTGGAGAACTTTTTAAATGGGATGGTAACCCGTCAGCAGGACAGATCGCTCCTCTGGCAATACAGCATGTATTAGCAGCGGTAGTCGGATGTGTAACACCGGCAATCCTTGTTGCCAATGCAGCAAATAACGCAGGCGGTAGTGTAGATACAGGATTATTGATTCAGATGTCACTGGTATTCGCCGCATTGTCTACATTGTTACAGCTATATGGAAATAAAATTAATATTGGTTCAGGACTTCCGGTTATCATCGGAGTCAGCTTTGCTTATGTACCAACAATGACAGCAATCGCCGCACAGGCAAAGGGTGTCGATACAATTCTCGGCGCGATGGTAATTGGTGGTATCGTAGCAATTTTAGTAGGATTGTTCATCAAACAGATTCGTAAGGTGTTCCCGCCACTGGTTATCGGAACCGTAATCTTTGCAATCGGACTTTCCTTATATAAGACAGCTATCAACTACATGGCTGGTAACTCAGCAAATACATATGAGCTGGTAGTAGAACAGCAGGGTAAAACGGCTGCACTTGTATATGGTTCTTGGCAGAACTGGTTGATTTCAATTATTACACTTGCAATTGTAATCGGTTTGAATCATTATGGTAAAGGATTATTTAAACTTGCTTCTATCTTAATTGGTTTGCTTTGCGGATATGTTATGGCGCTTTGCTTCGGAATGGTTGATTTCTCAGCATTGCACACAGCAGGATGGTTCCAGCTTCCAAAACCAATGGCATTTGGTATGAGTTTTGATATTTCAGCAATCATTCCGCTGGCACTGTTGTTCCTGGTTAACTCCATCCAGGCAATGGGTGACTTCTCAGCAACAACAACAGGTGGTATGGACAGATTACCAACAGATAAAGAGTTAAATGGTGGTATCATCGGATATGGTATCAGTAACATCGTAAGTTCGTTCTTCGGATGCCCTCCGACAGCTACATTCAGTCAGAACGTAGGTATCGTTGGTTCGACAAAAGTAGTAGCAAGAAAAGTATTTGCAACATCAGCAGGAATTTTACTTGTTGCTGGTCTGATTCCGAAGTTCTCTGCATTACTTCGTACAATTCCACAGTGTGTACTTGGTGGAGCAGTAGCTTCTGTATTCGCATCTATCGCCATGACAGGTATCAAACTTCTTGTAAGTGAAGGTATGTCAGCAAGAAATACAACAGTTGCAGGTATCGCAATTGCAATTGGTATGGGTGTATCTCAGAGCAGCGGATGCTTAAATCAGATGACACAGAGCATTTACAATGGTCTTGGTATGACAATGGGTCTGGAGAACTTCCAGTCAATCATTAACAATACATTTGCATCATCACCGGTTGTACTGGCAACAATCTTCGCAGTAATTTTGAACCTTGTACTTCCGAAAGATGAAGCAAAGAAAAATGCTTAAGAGCGTTTTAAAGTAACTTATTAACAAGAGAATTTGGTATGTCATCATAGTCAGAGGCAGGGATATCCTGCCTTTGACAGATGAGTAGGGAAGGCGCTATGTGCTACGCATCTCGCTGATCAGGTTCGTTGGTGGTGTGCCTGGTAGGAACAAAAAACGAGAAAACATTTAGGAGGATTAGGTATGAGTGAATTAATGACACCTATGTCGTTCGAACATCTTTTAAAATGGGTTTTAAAAGAACACAAACAGTATGGAACAGTATTTGGGGAACATGATCCATATGTTGCAGACAGCAAAAACAATCGTGAGATTTTTGGCCGTGCGCTGGAAACTCCAATCGGACCTGCAGCAGGTCCACATACACAGTTGACACAGAATATCGTTGCTGCTTATTATACAGGAAGCCGTTTCTTCGAGCTGAAAACAGTTCAGATCATGGACGGAGCAGAACTTGCAGCATGTGTTAACAAACCTTGTATCATCGCTGACGATGAATGTTATAACTGCGAGTGGTCTACAGAGTTATATGTACCACAGGCAATGGAAGAATACATCAAGGCATGGTTCTTATTAAAAGTATTGGCAAAAGAATTCAAACTCGGAAGTCCTGACGGATTCCAGTTCAACATCAGTGTTGGATATGATCTGGAAGGAATTAAGAGTGAAAAGATTGATACATTCTTAAATACAATGCAGAATGCAGCAGACTGTGATGTATTCAAAAACTGCAAACAGTATCTGTTAGACAATCTGGATCTGTTCGAGAACGTAACAAAAGAAGACATCGAAGCAATCCAGCCGGAAATCTGTAATTCAGCTACAATTTCTACATTGCACGGATGTCCTCCGCAGGAAATCGAAAGAATCGCAATACATTTAATCACAGAAAAAGGATACAATACATTTATCAAATGTAATCCAACACTTCTTGGATATGAATATGCAAGAAAAACAATGGATGACATGGGATATGATTATGTTGCATTCGGTGATTTCCACTTTAAAGATGACCTTCAGTATGAGGATGCAGTTCCAATGCTTCAGAGACTGATGGCTGTATGTAAAGAACGTAATCTGGAATTTGGTGTAAAAATTACAAACACATTCCCGGTTGATGTAAAACAGAATGAGCTTCCAAGTGAAGAGATGTACATGTCCGGTAAATCATTATACGCACTGTCTATGTCAGTAGCAGAGAAATTGTCTAAAGATTTTGACGGACAGCTTCGTATTTCTTACTCAGGTGGTGCTGATTATTTCAATATTAAAGGAATCGTTGATGCTGGAATCTGGCCTGTAACAATGGCAACAACAATGTTGAAACCAGGTGGATACCAGAGAGTAAAACAGATGGCAACACTTCTTGAGAAAGAAAATGATGTCTTCAAAGGAATCAATCCGACAGCAGTTTCTGCATTGGTTGAAGCAGCTAAGAAAGATCCACATCATGTAAAAGCGGTAAAACCACTTCCGTCAAGAAAGATGAAGGACAGTGTCCCTCTTCTGGATTGTTTCGCAGCACCATGTAAAGCCGGATGTCCAATTCACCAGGATATCACAACATATCTTGAGCTTGTAAGCGAAGGAAAATATGAAGAGGCAATGGAGGTTATCACAGAGAAAAACCCACTTCCATTTATTACAGGTACAATTTGTGCACACAATTGTATGAGCAAATGTACACGTAACTTCTACGAAGATCCTGTACATATCCGTAACATGAAACTGCTTGCAGCTGAGAACGGATATGAAGCATGGCTGAAGAAACAGGGCGTACCTGCAGTGACAAAAGAAGGCAAGGCAGCTGTTGTCGGTGGTGGACCGGCTGGTATGGCAGCAGCATACTTCTTAAGAAGAGCTGGAATGGATGTTACAATCTTCGAGCAGAACGATGCTCTCGGTGGAGTTGTAAGACATGTGATTCCTGAATTTAGAATTGCTTCAAGCGCAATCGATAAAGATGCAGAGATTTTAAATACACTTGGAGTTCACGTTGAACTTAATACACGTGTTAAGAGTGTAGATGAATTGAAAGCTGAAGGATTTGATAAAGTAATCCTTGCAGTAGGAGCATCAAAACCTGGAACATTGAGATTAGAAGAAGGAGATGCTGTAAATGCATTAGAGTTCCTGGCTGATTTCAAGGCAAACAATGGTGAGTTAAACATTGGTAAGAATGTTGTAGTTATCGGTGGTGGTAACACAGCAATGGATACAGCAAGAGCAGCAAAACGCACAACAGGTGTTGAGAATGTGTATCTTGTATACAGAAGAACAAAGAGATTTATGCCTGCTGATGCAGAAGAGCTTGAGATGGCTATCGAAGACGGTGTAGAATTCAAAGAGCTTCTTTCACCAGTTAAAGTAGCTGATGGAAAACTGACATGTAAAGTGATGAAACTTGGGGACATCGATGAGTCAGGAAGACGCAGTGTTGTTGAGACAGATGAGATTTGCGAGATTGCAGCAGATACAGTGATCGCAGCTGTCGGAGAAAAAGTTCCAACAAAATTCTATGAAGCAAATAGAATCAATGTAAGTGAAAGAGGAAAAGCACTTGTAAACGATGCTACATTAGAGTCTAATGTAGAGGGTGTTTATGTAGTTGGTGATGGTCTCGGCGGACCGGCAACTGTTGTTGAAGGAATTCGCGATGGTAAGAAAGCAGCAGAGGCAATTATCGGAACAACTCTTTCAAGAGACTTTGATGAGAACCTTGAAGGTGAAACAATCTTTGCAAGACAGGGAATCTTAGAATCAGAGAAAAAAGGACAGGCTGAGTCAACACGTTGTCTTGGATGTTCAACAATTTGTGAGAACTGTGTTCAGGTATGCCCGAACCGTGCAAATGTAGCAGTACATGTACCGGGAATGGAAAAAGCACAGATTATCCATGTGGATTCTATGTGTAATGAATGCGGTAACTGTAAGAGCTTCTGCCCATACAGCAGTGCACCATACAAAGATAAATTCACATACTTTGAGAAACCAGAAGATATGTCTGACAGTACAAATCAGGGATTTGCAATTCTTGATAGAGAGAAAGTAAGCTGCAAGGTAAGATTCCTTGGAGATGAGTTCATCTGGACTAAAGGAGAAGCTACAAAGCTTCCTGAAGGACTGCAGAAATTAATTGAGGCTGTAATTGCAGATGGTATTTTATGATTTTACAATATAACTTAGGTAATTTACAAAAAGTAAATAACTACCGAGAGGCATTCCAACTTGTTGGAATGCCTTCTCCGGTTGTTTCTTTTGTGGGCGGAGGAGGAAAAACAACAAGTATCTACCGTCTTGCAAAAGCGTATTGGGAAGAGGGAATTCCGGTTGTTATAACGACAACAACACATATGAAATATGAAGATGTTCCGTATATGTTGTTACAAGAGTCAATGCCGGAATTCATTACATTATTAGAAACATATGGAAAATGTGTAGTGGGATTGCCGTCGGGCAAACAAACAGCCGACGGAACAGAGAAATTCTCTGCGGTTTCGGATACATTTTTTCAGGAAATATGTGAAGAAATGGAGAGACGGGGAGGGATTATCCTCGTAGAAGCAGATGGTGCGAGAGAATTGCCATGTAAGGTACCTGAAAGTTGGGAACCGGTGATACCGACGCAGACAACACAGGTTGTAGCGGTTTATGGACTGGATGCAATCGGAAAAATATTTTCAGAAAGTTGTTTTCGCGCAGAATTGGCAACAGGATTATTGAACAAGAAACCGGAAGACAGGATTGAAGTTGATGATATTGTCAGACTTGCTGTTTCAAAAGCAGGGGCAAGAAAAACGGTTGGGAATAAGAAGTTTCAATTATTGTTGAATAAAGCGGATACAGATGAGCGCATTGCGTATGCATTACAAATTTGCAAAAAATTGGATGAAATGAAAGATAAACCGGAAGTGATTCTCATTACAGGATATGATTTGTACGAAAGTCGATAATTTTCGACAATATGGATAGCGTTCGTGTATGAATCAAGGAGAGAGTGTGAGAAGTGAGATAGAAGTATAGAAAGGAAAGATGTCATGAAGATATGGATTAGAGGAGCTGGAGATTTGGCGACGGGAATTGCGTCAAGATTATATCGAAGCGGACATCAACTCTTGATGACAGAACTTCCGGTTCCGCTTACTGTGCGGAGAACTGTAGCATTGTCAAGAGCGGTGTATGAGCAACAGGCAGAAGTGGAAGATATGTCCGGAGTGTTGGTGCATTCCATTGAAGAGGCAATAGCAATACAGAAGACAGGTAAAATCGCAATTATCATCGAAGAGCCGGAAGTGATTCTGGAAGAATATCAACCGGAAGTAGTTGTGGATGCGATTCTTGCGAAGCGGAATCTCGGAACAAAGATTTCCTGGGCACCATTTGTTGTGGGAGTCGGACCGGGATTTACAGCAGGAGTAGATTGTCACTGTGTCGTGGAGACAAAGCGAGGACATACCCTTGGAGATGTGATCTGGAGAGGAACACCGATTCCGAATACAGGAGTCCCGGGAAATGTCGGCGGATTTACCATTGAGCGTTTGATCAAAGCAACTGCAGGTGGAGTGATGGAGCCAAAAGCGCAGATTGGTGATATCGTGGAAAAAGGTCAGGTTGTTGCAGTGACCGGTGGAAAACCGGTTTATGCAAAAATGTCCGGACTTGTACGTGGGATGCTCCAGCCGGGAGTAGAAGTACAGGAAAATTTAAAAATTGGCGATATTGATGCGAGATGTGAGAAGAAAAACTGTTTTTTGATTTCTGACAAGGCAAGGTCTATTGGCGGCGGTGTATTGGAAGCGGTGACTCAATTTGAGAGAATTCGTGGACAATATGCAATTGTTGTGCTGGCAGCCGGCAGTGGAAGTCGGTTTGGCGGTCGTAAATTACAGGAACAAAAGGATGGAAAACAGATGTATCAATATATGTTGGATAAGATGGAAGGATTTCAGGCATTTCCGACATATATTGTAACCGGAGCACCGGAGATTGCTCAGGCAGCAGAAGCGTGCAAGATGAAGGTTGTGGAGAATAAGAAACCGGAAGAAGGAATTTCGCGTTCGGTCAAACTTGGACTTGAGACTTGCGTAAAAGAACATCCGGATATAAAGGGAATCCTGTTCAGCGTATGTGACCAGCCGGACCTTACATTTGCAACGATGTTGTCATTAATACGTTGTGCGATGCTTCGCCCGGGACAGATTATCTGCACCGGAAAAGATGGAAAAACAGGGAATCCGGTATTCTGGGATAAAAAATATTTCCCGGAGTTATTGGAATTGACCGGAGATACCGGTGGAAAACAAGTGATGTGTAAGCATCAGGATGAGATTGTTGTGATTGAAACAAAACCAGAAGAACTGAAAGATATTGATTATCGCAGTGATTTGGGATGAATGGAAGAGTCTGTTTAAATACAGACTCTTTTTTCTCGTTTTTATGGTTGATAATAAGCTGTACAATCAAAATAGCACGTGCTATAATAACGAAAAGGCAACAGATTTTGGCTTAGACAGAACAAAGGAGGTGCATTATGTGGACTAGAGAAGATTTAAAGATGAGAGGGAAGTTTGCATTTCGCAAGAATTACTGGACAGCAGTATTGGTTGCATTCGTTATGTCGCTGTTTGGAACAATCGGCGGTGCTAGCAGTGCGGCAAGAGGGATGTCGGATGGCTATAATTCGGGAAGTACAGAAGCGGTAGCAATATCACTGGTAATTGCGGCAGTTGCAATGGTGGGAAGTTTGATTGCGGTTATACTTTCTATCTTTGTGGGAAATGCATTGGAAGTTAGCGGCTGTCGATTCTTCATTACAAATCAGTCAGAACAGGCACAGGCAGGAACATTGGCATATGCATTCAAGTGCGGAAATTATGGCAATGTGATCCTTGTAATGTTCTTAAAAGATTTGTATACATTTTTATGGTCTTTATTATTTGTAATTCCGGGAATTGTTAAGAGTTATGAATATTGTATGGTGCCGTATATTTTGGCAGAGAATCCGGGGATGAACAGAAAAGAAGCATTTCTGATCAGTAAAAGAATGATGATGGGACAAAAGTGGAATACATTTGTACTGGATTTGTCATTTATTGGATGGAGAATCTTAGAAGCGATTACATTTGGAATTCTTGGAATATTCTATGTGGAACCTTATGTGCAGGCAACATATGCAGAATTATATGCTTATAATCGTTCGATTGCATATCAGAATGGATATATCAGATAAGATTTATGAATACAAAGATGTAATAGATGGGAATCAGATAAAATTGGATATTGGTCGAAGCCAAATGGCTGCAGGCAGCACTTGCTGTGTGCAGCCATTGTCCTCTAACTTATTGAAACAACGAGTTGTTCGAAGTTCCTTTATCGTATGAAATTATCATACCAGTGAATTGTGACTGAACAGTGACACGAGTCAAAAGAATTTCTTAAAATTCTAAAATTGGTATGAACTGGAAAATAAAAAATTATTTATCATTTACAATGTGCATGCAGTCATGGTCGGCAGCATGCCATTTTTCTTTATTGGCTTCATATTGTTCGAAGAGCCATGCAATTGCATCATCCATGCCTTCCTCAGAAATAGGGAAAGATGCGGAAATTTTTTCTTCTTCCGGAGTCTGTTCAAAACACCAAGGTTCGGGATAAACAAAGGTCGTGAAAGTTTCCTTACTGTCATCGCAGAGGAAATAATAACGCATACCATGGTGGCAGCCGGAAAAAGGTTCTTTTTTGAGTCCGTTTACAGGGACAAGTCTTTTATCAATCATAAATACACATCCAATCTTTGTATAATAGTTTTGTGAAAGCGGAAATGTGATTTGTACATTTCTTATCAAAGTATATAATAAATGTACTGGTAAATTCAATAGAGAAAAGTAGACTTATAGAACTTGTGGGTTATATTAGAACGTGATGAGAAAGGCTGGGGAGACCATTATATTTAGACAAAAAGGAAGAGCCACATCTCTGTGACTCAAGGGGGAAAAAGTTTATGAAAAAGTGTTCTTTCTTTTGAACAATTACAGTATATGCAAAAGATATGAGGAAAATATGATTCAAATTTGAACGAATTGTGAACAAAACGAAACAAAATTATGTATTTGTGAACGAAGCAGGCAGGAAGTATCCGATATATTTAGGAAACATCCTGCCTTCGGAGCTAATGTATATATGAAAAAATATTTTAGAAGTTTTTATAGAATAAAATTTATTTTATTGCATTTTCTGCAAATTCAGTTGTTACAAGATCTTTGTAAGGGGCACGCTGCTCCAATTCTCCGGCAGTTTCCAGAATATCCTGTAACAGATCAAAGCTGGATTTTTCAAAGACTAAATCCGCTTTCCAAGTATCTTGATCGTAATAACGGGTTACGATTGTAGTGATCGTATCCAGTTTGGTTTCAGGAAACTGAGGTTCGATTACTTTGGCGATTTCAGACGGAGAGTGTGATTGTACATAATCCATTCCTTTCTGCAGTGCATTTGTAAATCCTTGAATCGTATCAGGATGTTTGTTGATATAGCTTTGCTTTGCACAGTAAGCAGTGTAAGGAACGTAGCCACTGTCCTCGCCAAGTGAAGCTACGACATATCCTTTATTTTCGCTTTCCAGTGTGGTGGCACCCGGTTCAAATTCAATCGTATAGTCGCCAAGTCCCTCGGAAAATGCGGCTGCAGTTGAGCCAAAGTCGATGCTTTGATTGATGTTGAGGTCGGTAGCCGGATCAATATTATGCTGTTTCAGAATATACTCAAAAACCATTTCCGGCATGCCGCCTTTTCGACCACCAAGTACATTCTTGCCTTTCAAATCATTCCAATCGAAATCCGACATTTCTTTACGTGCAACGAGAAAGTTTCCGGCACGTTGAGTAAGCTGAGCGAAGTTTACTACATAATCATTTGCCCCTTCGTTATAAGTATAGATGGATGATTCAGATCCCATAAATCCAATATCGGCTTCACCAGAGAGTACAGCGGTCATAGTTTTATCGGCACCAAAACCGGTAACCACAGTTAATTCAATTCCTTCATCTTCAAAATATCCGTTTTCAATTGCAACATACATCGGAGCATAGAAGATGGAGTGGGCAACTTCGTTTAAGGTGACAGAGACAGGAACAGAAGTGGTATCAGTTTTGGTTGTGTCAGAGTGGGTTTCAGATGTTTGCGTGTTTGAATTCGTATTAAGCTCTTCCGTATGGTCGGAGCCGCAGGCTGTCAACAAACTGACAGTCAGGGCAGAAGCGAGAAGTGCAGATATCAATTTCTTTTTCATAAATCCTCCGGTGTGATATATGATTCTCATTTAAGATATGCAGGAAGAGTTGAGAAGGTGTTATGGGACAGTTCTGAAAGGTAAAAACAATTCGCACTAATAGTGCTAAAAATTAAGAGGCTTCTACTTATATTTAAAGTTATTCTATTTTCTACGACTTCTTCGCACTGTTCAATCTATCCACCCAATTACACAAAATTACAATCGTCTCATAATTTACATTAATATATGTACGCCGCCTTTTCGACCACCAAGTACATTCTTGCCTTTCAAATCATTCCAATCGAAATCCGACATTTCTTCACGTGCAACGAGAAAGTTTCCGGCACGTTGAGTAAGCTGAGCAAAGTTTACTACGGGTTCTTTAAGCAGATTGTATTGCGGCACAAAAGCAGAAAGATTGTGGCTCTTGAATCTTCACCAAAATCAATTCGTTTCATTGTTATTGCCGTGATTGCTTTTTGCGGAGCTGCGTTTCTTAAGTTGGCACTTGCATAATGGTTTGTTAAGATGAACACATAAACTAATGTATTATGAATATGAAACAGGAAGTATATTCAATGTTAAACGAATCAGTTATCAAATTATTAAAGAATGGTATGTGGGATCTTGCAACATGTGTGAATGGAGAACCAAATGTAGTGCCGGTTGCTTTCAAAGATGTTACGGAGGATGCACGTTGTGTCTTGAACGGCATCTCGCCCATCGCCAAAGGCGATTTAAAATGGCGAGATGTGTTGCTGGTCACAGGTACTGTGAACAGTAATGATTTAAGTAGAGACCTGCTAATAAATTTAATAGTAACTTCAAAAATAATCACCTTCAAGTTATAATGAAACAAAACGATAACTTGAAGGTGATTTTATATGGCGAGATATAAGAAAAAATTAGATGATGATATACGATGCCCTCTTGAGTATGGACTGACGATATTTGGCGGTAAATGGAAGTCACGTATTATATGTGTATTATCGGCCAATGAGAAACTGCGATACAGTGAACTTCGCAGAGAAATGTACAATATTACAGATGCTGTACTGGCTGCAACGTTGAAAGACTTGATAGAAGATGGAATGATTGTCAGAAAATCTTATGATGAAATTCCACCCAGGGTAGAGTATATGTTAACAGAAAAAGGAAAATCAGTTGTGCCCATTTTGCAGAATATTTGCCAATGGTCCGGCATTTTTTATAAAAAAGATGTTGAAAATGAAATGGTACAATGTCAGAAATGTGATCATCATAGATAGGGAGATAGCTTATGCTTGTATATACAGAAGAAAAAAAGTTTACGAAGGAACAGATACAACAGTTATTTTTATCAGTTAATTGGGTTTCTGGAAATTATCCAGAGCGTTTATATAAGGCTCTTATGAATTCCTCGACTGTACTTACCGTCTGGGATGATGAAAAACTGGTAGGACTGACAAGAGTGCTGGATGATACAGAAATGCTGGCACAGATACACTATGTACTTGTTGATCCGGATTATCAGGGGCAAGGGATTGCCGGTAAAATGCTTGAACGTATAAAAGAAAAATATAAGGATTTTTTCTATATTGAAGCAATGCCGGAAGATAAAAAGAATGTGCCATTTTACACGAAACATGGTTTTTCGATTATGGAGAATGGAGCTGCGATTCAAATTTGTAACAGCTTGAAGGTGATTTCATATGGAGAAACATAAGAAGGAGAATAATTTATTGACTGTTATGCCTGTGCCAAAAGCTTTTTTCAGACTTGCACTTCCGGCTGTAGCAGCGCAGCTTATTAATATTTTATATAATTTAGTAGATAAGATGTTTATCGGGCACATTCCGGGAGTTGGGAAGCAAGCATTGGCAGGCGTAGGAGTGACAGCACCTGTGATTCATTACTCATATGCTGTGTCAGTGGTTCATTTATAATCTGGCTTGTGTGTATGTTTGCACCGGCAACAGTTGCAGCTATTTTTACAGATGATACAGCGCTGATCGTGTATACAGAGAAAAACATGCGGGTATATCTGGTGATGCTTTTCATATATGGAATACAGGTGATCTTGTCTGATTCCGTAATGGGAGTTTATCTGAATTTTGTTCCATATAGAAGATTGCATGAAGAAGTGAAAAATTAGAAAAAAACGGATGTAGTTACTATAATAATAGTGACTTTGGGGTACAATCATGATAAAATCAAAGATAAAAGTTTTATAAAAAAGGAAAGGGATATTGATTCAAAATTACAGGAATGAATATCAAAGAAAAGTATGAGTACACAAGAACAGAAAAGAAGTACCTTTTCAGGAAAGTTAGGGTATGTATTGTCGGCTGCGGGAGCCTCGGTCGGCCTTGGAAATATATGGAGATTTCCATATCTGGCAGCAAAGTATGGTGGAGGGATTTTCTTACTCATTTATATTTTGCTTGCATTGACATTTGGATACACGATGATTATGGCAGAGTCTGCACTTGGACGTATGACAAGAAAGAGTCCGGTAGGTGCGTTCAAGTCTTTTGAAAAGGCTGGATGGCTCTCTTTTGGAGGATGGATCAACGCGATTATTCCTGTTTTGATCGTGCCGTATTATTCGGTAATCGGTGGATGGGTTATTAAGTATTTGATTGAATATGTCAAATGCAATGGTAAACAACTGGCAACAGACGGATATTTTTCCGAATTTATTTCAAACGGAGTTTCGACAGAGACTTGCTTTATCATATTCTGTATGTTTACGCTTGTTATCATTTTTGCAGGCGTGCGTAACGGAATCGAGCGAGTTTCCAAATGTATGATGCCGATCTTAATTGTCTTGTCGGTGATCATTGCGATTTATTCGATTACAAGACCGGGGGCAATGGAAGGTGTGAAGTATTTCCTCGTACCGAACGTGAAGAATTTCTCATGGATGACGGTTGTGGCTGCGATGGGACAGATGTTCTATTCTTTATCCATTGCGATGGGAATCCTCGTTACATTTGGTTCTTATATGAAAAAAGATGTGTCATTGGAAGAGTCTACAAAGAATGTAGAAATCTTTGATACAGCAATTGCGATTATGGCAGGTCTGATGATTATTCCGGCTGTATTTGCATTCTCCGGCGGAGACCCGGATACACTGCAGGCAGGACCGGCACTGATGTTTATCACGATTCCAAAAGTATTCCAGAATATGGGATTTGGAACAGCGGTTGGCATTCTCTTCTTCGTATTGGTGTTGTTTGCAGCAGTGACAAGTTCGATTGCATTGACAGAGAGTGCAGTATCAACATTTGAGGATGAGATTGGATGGAGCAGACAGAAAGCGACGGTTGTAGTCGGTGTGATCATGATTGCACTTGGAAGTTTATCGTCGCTTGGATATGGACCGCTTGCATTTGTGAAGATTATCGGTATGCAGTTCCTTGATTTCTTTGACTTTATGACGAATTCGGTCATGATGCCGATTGCTGCACTGATGACAAGTTTACTCATATCCAGAGTTGTCGGAGTGAAGAAGATAGAAGAAGAGGTTCTGTACGGAGAAGGTACATTTCGCAGAAAAAAAGTATTTGTTGTTATGATTAAGTATCTGTGCCCAATCTTTACAATGATCATTTTGATCAGTTCGGTTGCAAATGCATTTGGATGGATTTCAATGTAGAGATGGAATTAAGAGTATTACGTTATTTTTTGATGGTAGCAAAAGAACAGAGTTTTACGAAAGCGGCGGAACAATTGCATATCACACAGCCAACGCTGTCCAGACAGCTTGCAGCGCTGGAAGAGGAGCTTGGAAGCTGTCTTTTTCATCGTGGAGGACATGGCATTACATTGACGGATGAGGGACTTTTGCTGAAAAGACGCGCGTTGGAGCTCCTTGATCTGGAAGATAAAATCGTGGAAGAATTCAAGGGTACGGATGAAGTGATTGAAGGTACGATCACAATTGGATGTGGAGAGTTTGCTGCGGTAGAGCCCCTTGCACAGATGTGTAAGCAGTTTCGAGAGAAGTATCCGAGGGTACAGATCGCACTTCATACCGGAACGGCAGATGTGATTTCTGACATGATGAACAAAGGGCTGGTTGATATCGGGATGTTCTTAGAGCCGGTTAGTACAGAAGGAATGGATTATGTCCGAATTCCGGAAAGTGACCATTGGGCCGGGGTAATGGCAATGCAGGGACTGGGATATCCGATTTCGATAGAAGGTGCTGCGAAGTATTGGCGGAAAGATTTGATTATCCAAAAGCCTTTGCATCCGGAGATTGTTGCAAATACAGTAATTGCATGGAAACTTTTACTTCAGCAGGAATATTGATGCAGTCACCAGGTTTCAGTTCAATCGCTTCTTTGCCTTCTTCCTGATAATAGCCACGTCCTGCAACACATACCAGAATCTGTCCGCCGCCATTTTTTGCGTGATGGATATGCCAATTGTTACGACATCCCGGCTCAAATGTTACGTTGAAGATTCCGACCTGACTTGTGGATACCGGTGCGAGGTAACTCTGACCGATAAAATACTGAGCAAATGCATCGTTTGGTGCACCGATAGGAAATACCATTGATTTTGCATGCGCTCTCATAGCTTCATCTTCGTAAGGCAAGTCTCCTTCGCCTGTTTCCCATACTTCTTTTGCAAGATTATCTCCCAGTGCATTTCTTCCTGCTGTCTGTACAATCTTTGCCATTTCGATAACCTCCTAGAGTGTTTTTACCCAATTTTCAACTTCCTGTTTATTTAAACGGTTCAAAAGTTTGCCTTCGCAAATCTCAGCATTCGGTGCAGATGGCTGTAATTCACGGACAGTATTTCCAAATCCGCTCTTGTATATGGAACTTTTGGGGTGATCTCATACAAATCTGCATGCAAAGTATCTGCTACCATCTCAGCAGCTTTTTTTGTTATTCCGCTTGCACTGAAATATGCTACTAATTTTTTACTCATGATTATCATCCTCCTGCGAAAAAATGTATAGGCTGTTCGTAGTTACATCCTATCTATTATTATAGTCTTTTATTTTGCTATGTCTAATACTTATACTGTATCAAAACTTATGCCTGAAAAGCATTGCGGGAAAATGATTTAGCAGATTTTTGAATAGGAAAATGTGAGATTGAACGTTATTCCTATTTCTCTGCAAATATTTTCTGTCGAAATAAGACGAATGAAAACGACAATTTCAAGATGAAAATCCAGAAAGAATCATATATAATAGAAGTATTCAAAAAAAGGAGTAAATGAGCTATCTCAATAGCTTCGGAGATGTATGGAAAAAGTGATAAAAAAGTGTAAACAGCTCTTATTCTATGGCGGGCTGGAAAAAGAAGCATATAAGATGATATCACCGGAGATTGACGAAGCGAATCGGAAAAGTATCGTGATACTATCTGTGTCGTGTCTGATTGTTTATGTTTTACGTTTATGCATGAAATATTCTGAAGTTCCGTATACGAACAAGATGGTATTTATCAGTGCAATCATTTTATTTGCGATACTTGCAATTCTTAACACAATCATCAAACAGAACCGATTTGTGGTTCACTGGTCTGCGTATTTGTTCATGGCGTTTTATCTGTGTGTGGGAATTCTGTCTGCTGTCGGAGAGGGGAGCATTCGGGAAAGAACGACATTATATCTGGTATTTGTTGTCGTTGCGCCGATGCTGTATGCACTGAGTGCGATAGAATTGATGGCTGTTGTGATTCCGGCGGAGATTTTTTATCTTCTGTTGATCGGAAAATTTCAGGCGGCATACCCTGTATATGCAACGAATAAAGGCAATTCCCTGTTCTTTGCGATTACAGGTCTGCTGCTTGGCATCTATATGACCAATATGAAGATCACAGGAATATACAATGCTTATATGAATGCACGCATTGAAGAAATTAAGAAGTTAAATGAAGAACTGGAATCCAGTCAGGAGAAATTGCAGCTTGCGTTGGAGTCAGCAGAACATGCGAACCATGCGAAAACAACATTTTTGAATAGCATGTCGCATGACATCCGCACTCCGATGAACGCGATCATCGGATTTACTTCACTTGCGTGCTCACACATAGACAACAAAGAGCAGGTGCGGGATTATTTGGGAAAAATTATGACGTCCAGTCAGCATTTACTTTCACTGATCAATGACGTGTTGGATATGAGCCGTATAGAAAGTGGAAAGGTCAAGATTGAGGAAAAACCGTTGTATCTTCCGGAGTTGTTAGAGGATATCCGGACGATCATTCAAAGTGGTGTCAGTGCAAAGAAGTTAGCGTTCCATATGGATACGGAAGCGATTATCAATGAGCATATTGTCGGAGATGGTTTGCGTCTGAATCAGATTCTTTTGAATATCCTCGGTAATTCGATTAAATTCACTCCGGTAGGAGGAACAATAAGTCTGTGTGTTATCCAGAAACAGACAGCACCGGAAGGCTATGCGGATTTTGAATTTCATGTAAAAGACAGTGGAATCGGAATGAGCAAAGAATTTCAAAAGCATATTTTTGAAGCTTTTTCAAGGGAGAATTTAGCGACGGTCAGTAAAACGCAGGGAACCGGACTTGGGATGGCGATTACGAAGAATATCATAGACATGATGGATGGAACAATTACGGTAAACAGTGAAGAGGGCAAAGGGACCGAATTTGTTGTATCGCTCAGATTTGCCATTTATACAGGTAAGATGGGAATACATGCAGGAAGAGAACAGTGTGACTTTTCAGGAAAACGGATTCTTTTGGTAGAAGACAATGAATTAAATGAAGAAATTGCAAAGGCCATTCTCACAGAAAATGGATTTGCGGTGGATGCAGTATTCGATGGGACAGAAGCAGTTGAGAGAATACAGAATGTAGCCGCCAAGGAATATGATTTGATTCTCATGGACATTCAGATGCCGAAAATGGATGGCTATGAGGCAACAAGACGGATTCGTCAAATGGAGGATGAAGACAAAGCGAGTATTCCGATCATTGCCATGACAGCCAACGCATTTGAAGAGGATAGACAGGCGGCATTGGCAGCGGGAATGAACGGACATATCGCAAAACCGATTGAGATTACGAAGTTAATGGAGACACTCGGGGAGATTTTAAAGAACAGAAGATAAAGGTGGGACAGTAAAGTGAGTAAGACAAAGAGAAAAGGAGACAATCAAAGATCTTCTGAAAGAACAGATACATATCGGTACATTCTTGCTGTGATAATCATGGGCATATTTACATTTTTATTTTTATGTACGGAATATTTATATGTAGATAGGATTGCGCTAAATGTGTCGGAGGATAAGGCGTTGCTGGCACAAAATTATGCATTGGGAGTCAGTGCACTTGGATTTGTGCTGTATCCAATATTTCGAAGATATTGTAATAAAATGTATCGGTGGATAGGGAATCTTGTTATTGCGATATTAACGATCGGATGTATCTTGATGTTATCGCAGCATATTTCTTATGAGAAACTTATGCTGATTGGATTTGGATTGTTTTTGCTGCTTGGTATGTATGGAAGTGCTGTGTTTTATAAGGCAATGCAGATGATTCCGGACAAGCGATATCTTGCAAGAGTGGCAGGAACATCTTATATGTTGGGAATCGTACTTCAGTTTATCAACAACAATCTGGTTTCGACCGAAAAAATCGAGACCGTGATGCTGGCTATATTTATGCTGATTCTGGTAGGTTTACTGCTGAGATTGGATAAGACCGATGAAAAACAGAACGTAAAATCAATACAAGTCAGATCTGAAAAAGAAGAAAAAGCAAAATATGTGAAGGCAAGATATACCGGAATCTGTCTGATAATACTTATGGTATTAATGTCTTGCATTTTCAGTACACTCGATAATGCAGTGACATTGGTACATGCGACCGGTACATTTGACATTGGACAATTGCCACGTATTCTGCTTGCTGTGAGTGGTCTGCTGGCAGGCGTGCTGTTTGATATACGAGAGAGAAAATTTATGAGTCTGCTGATGTATTGTATGATGTTGGTGTCAACGATATGCATTGCGGTATTCAAGTTTTCAGGGCCATTTTTGGCAGGTCTGATCGTGTTCTATATGACGGCAGGGTTTTTCGTCGTATTTTTTACAACCAGTTTTATGGAGATATCGGAGTATATGAAATTGCCAGATTTATGGGCAGGTTTTGGAAGAGCCGTGAACAATATTACGGCTGCATTCATTACGAATGCGTCCTTAAAGTTATTATCATCCGGTGGAAATATGACGACGTTTGTGTTTTTAATCGTGATGTTTATAGCGGTCAGTGTGGTTGGTGTTGCATATACATTTCAAAGACATCAGTTGATGAGGAAAGATGCGGAACAAAGACAGGCGGAGTTAAGCGAAGAAGAGAAGGTACAAAGAATGGTAGTCAGGTATTCTTTGACGCCGCGTGAGATGGAAGTATTATATCAGCTCGTATCGACAGAAGACAGTATTCAGGAAGTGGCAGAAAAGTTATACATATCGAAGAGAACATTGGAAAGACATATTTCTGCTATCTATGAAAAAACAGGAGTGAAATCCAGAGTCGGGTTGATGAATATTTACAATGAGAAATAAAAATATTTCTAAAAACATTAAAAAATAAATACGAGTAATAAAAAATGCGAATGGCGGAACTCCCTTATATACTTTTTCTTATTCTATATTCTAATATTAGGCATAAAGGTGGACAAAAGATTGCTCTTTTCTAAGAGTGAAAATGTACCTTAAAGGAGGAATTAAGATGAGAAAAGGAAAAACACGAGCTCTTGCGATTGTGCTTGCAATTGGTATGATTTTCACATTGATGCCGAATGTATCAGTAAGAGCGGAAGATATGGTGCAGACGGAACCGGTGGTGGAAGCCCAGACTACATCAGAAGAGGGAGTTGAAACACCGGTAGTAGAGGAACAGCCGGAAGCGGTTGTGCCGGAAGTAACAGAGCCGGAATCGGAAGTAGTTGTACCAGAGACAGCAGAGCCAGAAACAACTGCATCTGAAGAAGCAGAGCAGGAAAACAACGAAGATGAAGCTACAGTTGCTGGTGTAACAGATGTGGTCGGAGACAATACCACTAAACCCTATAACCACACCTATCACACAAAGGTCACGACAACTGCGCAGGTTATCATTAAAGATGCAAGTGGCAATGTGGTAGAAACAACAGAAATAAGCAGATCAGGGGATTTCGTTGAAGGCAATGTTAGCAGTGATGCGGTGCGGGCAGAAATCGAAAGAATTGATGATGAAATCAAAACACAGTATTCTTCACGGGGA
>DAVZKO010000038.1:0-26097 GCA_052272205.1 Schaedlerella sp.
GGTGATATCGGTAAAACATGTGGGAATGTCAGGAAAAGAATTGCATCAGATATTGCTTGAAAAATATCATTTGGAAATGGAATTATCAGCAGGAAGCTATGTGCTTGCTATGACTTCTGTAGGTGATACGGAAGAAGGCATGGAGCGATTCGTACAAGCTTTATACGAGATTGACAATGAAATAGAGCAAAATAATAAGTTAGAGCAGGATAATAGGATAAAAGCAGATGATAAGAGAAAGATATCACAGAATGACAACGAAGAAAAAAAGTTATCCAATAAAACAGGTGAAAAAGAACAACCAAATGTGAATAACATTTCTAAAAGTTCAGATGCTTGTGGAAAAGAGCAAAAAGTTCACAGTTATCAGTTGCCGGAATTGGAACAGATATATCAAAGTGCGGAAGTTGCAAAGATAGCAAAAGAGGGAAACAGAACGATATCACTTGGATATGAAAATTGTGAAGGGTATATTTCGACCGAGTTTGCGTACCTATATCCACCGGGGGTTCCGCTTGTTGTTCCGGGGGAACGAATTTCAAGAGAAGTCTCTGAGATTCTTATGCAGTATGAACGTGCAGGATTTGATATTGAGGGTACAAAAGAAGAAGGAAAACTGGTAGTATTAAAAGAAATAACTGATTTAAATCTGAAAAAGAAAAACATGTGCAGAATGTGAATTGAAAAGGATCAGAAAGTAAGCCACTAGTGAGGAAAATGTGATATGGGAAAGATTTTTTATTTAATGGGAAAAAGTTCCTCCGGAAAAGATTCCATTTTTAAAGAGATAAAGAAAAAGCTGCCGGAGCTGAAAAATATTGTTCTTTACACGACAAGACCGATACGTGAAGGGGAAAAAGACGGAGTAGAATATCATTTTGTAGATGAAAAGAAACTGAGCGAACTGGAAGAGAAAGGCTGTATCATCGAGCAGCGTGCATATCAGACGCAACATGGGATTTGGAGATATTTTACTGCGGATGATGGTCAGATTGATTTGAAGCAATACAATTATCTGGTTATCGGTACATTAGAGTCTTATCAGGATATGTGCAACTATTTTGGAAAAGAAACGATGGTGCCACTTTATGTAGAAGTGGAGGATGGATTGCGTTTGAGCAGAGCATTGGAGAGAGAACGCCAACAGGAAGCACCGAAATATGCGGAAATGTGCAGAAGATTTTTGGCAGATTCTGCAGATTTTTCAGAGGAACATTTGACAGAAGCGGGGATTGAAAAGCGGTTTCAGAATATTGCGTTTCAGGAGTGCGTACAGGAAATTTGTGAGTATATAAAAACGGCGAATAGCTTTTAAAAGACGAAGAAAATTGGTACAATATATTAGTCTATTAACAAGTCAAATGGTGTCGAAGGATAGAAAGGCGTACAATGAATCCTATATTAAAAATAATTGAGGAACAGCAAATGATGCTTTGGTTGTTGCTGGCGGTGATGGTGTTGGCAGTCATTTTCTGGAATTTATATCGGAGAGAAAAAAAGAAAACGAAAGTGGCACTGGAAGAGATTGAAAGAGAACGTCAATTCTACAAAGCATATGCCGAAGAAGGGAACAGTACGTATCTCTATGTGAGAAAAAGTGACTTAAGAGTTGTATATGTCAGCCCGAACTTTGAGAAGATGACAGGTATCGCTAAGAGAAGAATTTATGCAGATGTACAGGTACTTGCGAATCTTGTAGATTTCCAGTTGAACCGTAATATTCGCAAGAAACTTGAAGTGTGGGACAAAGAACAGGAATTGCAGATGGAGATGAAGTATCACGTGGCAGGTATGGAGCAGAAACGTTATGCGCGTGTTACAGTCAATCCATTGAATGGACAGGCATATTATCTGGTGTCTATGTATGACATCACAGAGGATTATAAGATTCGTAGTAAGATGAAAGAGGAATTGGAGGCTGCGAAAAGAGAAAGTAAAGAGAAAACAGATTTCCTTTCTAAGATGTCTCATGAAATCCGAACTCCGATGAATGGTATTCTTGGTATGCTGAATCTGGCAAAAGCACACAGCGAAAATCCGGCGCAGACAAGAGAGTATCTGACAAAGACAGAAGAACTGTCGCAGTTCTTACTGACACTGATCAATGATATTCTGGATATGTCCAGAATTGAAAGTGGTAAGATGCAGCTTGAGCAGAAACCATTTGATCTGTTTGAATTTGCTGAGAAACTGGATACGATGTTCCGTGAGACGGCAGAGGCGAAGGGAATCCGTTGGAGCGTGAAAATGCTTGATTTTGATGTGCGATATGTAATCGGCGATGAGATGAGACTGAGTCAGGTTATCATCAATTTTATTTCCAATGCAACTAAATTTACGAACGCGGGCGGCTCTGTGTCGGTTGTATTTCGTCAGATGAGCAAATTAGATGGGAATCTGCATTTGATGATTCGTGTAAAAGATACCGGAAAGGGAATTAAAGAAGACTTCATCAGCAAGATTTTTCAGCCGTTTGAGCAGGAGGATGCTTCTACGGCACAGAATTACGGCGGAAGCGGACTTGGAATGGCGATTGCGGATAATATGATCAAGTTGATGAACGGAGAAATTCTTGTCGAAAGTGAGGAAGGAAAAGGAACAGAATTTGCTGTATATGTAGCATTACCGATTGCAGATTCTGAGGTAGAAGAGACAACGTTTATAGAGAAGAAGACAAAACGAATCGAGAACGATGAGAGAAGAAAACAGGCAATTGATGAATTTACACTAGATGGAATTCGTATTTTGCTTGCAGAGGATAATGATATCAATGCAGAGATTGCAATCGAGATTTTGGAAATGCAGGGAGCTTTGGTTACACGTTCCTGTGACGGAGTGGAAGCAGTACAGATATTTAAAGAAAGCAATGTTGGAACATATGATGTTATCCTGATGGATATTCAGATGCCGAGAATGGACGGATGGGAAGCAACGGAAGAGATTCGTAGGATGAACCGAGCTGATTCCGATATCGTAATATTTGCAATGTCGGCAAATGCATTTCTGGAAGACCAAAGACATTCGCTTACTGTGGGAATGAATGGTCATATTAATAAACCTGTTGATTTTGATGAGCTTCGAAGAAAGATTGGAGCACAGTTGTTGGATAGTAGAATCAGGTAGGTACATATGAAAAAAGGAATAGATAGTAGAAAGATCAAACTATTGACTGCATTGGCCGTTACCGGTGTTGCAACGGCAAGTGTAGCCAATGCAACCGGTGTGGATGCATTGTTTGAGCCGAGCAATTTTGAAAAATTTAAAAATAGTATCATGGCGGATTCGTATGATTATGTGGCTGGCGGAGAGGAAGAGTCAAACCTTGCAGACGAAAGCAAAAGAAGTGATACCGGAGCAGGTGCAGATGAACAGCAACTGCTTCAGTTGGCAGATGCGATGGAGCAGCGCAAGTCCAATGAGGATGGAACTTTGAAGCTTGCGGATGCGAATAGTATTCTGGATAGTCTTGAGAATCCAAATAGTTTTCAGTTCGTGGATACGGCGTCAAATGCGGATAACAAAGTAAACAGTGGTTCCAATGGTCAGGGGGCATCTTCAGGGCCAAACAGCGGCGATTCATCCAACAAAGGAAATAATCCAACGGATCCGGACAATAAGAATACCGGTGGAAATGGTGGTTCTAATGGGGGACAGAACGGAAACAATAATAATCAGGGAGATAAACCACAGCCGGAGAATCCTGTATCATGGGAAGACAAGCAGCTTGAGGCAAAAGACCCGATTGTAACAAAATACGGTCAGCTTGTAAGTTTGTCAGCACAGTTTAATAAAGCACATTATTCCAGAGGGGAAAACTATCAGGCAGGAGATGCTACCGTAACGGCAACATTTTTAACGACAAACGGAGAATACAATACGAGAGAGCTGTCTTATGGCGGCGAGGATGGATATAGTGTGGTGATGTCTACCAATTCGTTTGGAAATCAAAAAGCGGTATTCTCATATAAGGGGATGTCTACCAGAACAGAGTACAGTGTATTGAGCAATTATGTCACTGTAAAATATCAGGCAAAACAACCGGGAAACGAACAGGATTATTACGGCAGTTCATTTCCGGGAGAAGGGATCAAACAGCTATACGGAGAAGATGTTTTTAATAGCTTAAATAAATTGGTTTCTGAGCCAAAGAATTTTCCGGAAAGCGGAGATATCATTAATATGTATGAAGTACATCGTCGTATGATCGCATATCTAGGAGATACGGACATTATCAATTCCATGCGCAGTATTGTGCAGGACAGTAGCAGTAATATTACGACGTTAACAGAGAAAGACGGATATCTGATCAATATGCTGAGCGGATTCCGTTATGTAGAGCGAAGGGTTATTCAGGATGGGCAATCCTATGTCTATTATCCGGGAAGTGACTGGGGCAACATCACATCAAAGAACATTATCAATATTGTTACGGATGTTCCGGATGGGTATAAAATCCGCAGGGAAACCGAATACGATGATGATATTTTAAAATATTACGGAGAACAGGTACTGGAAGGATATGAAGGCGAGGATACAACTCTGGTCGTTCCGATGGGCGTAACAAAGATTGATTTAAAAGAGGAAGCAGAGAATGTAACAGAGATCAGCATTCCGCAAAGTGCAGATATTATCAATGTGGAAAGTATTCAGAATAACCTTCCGAATCTGCAGTCCTACAGTTATGCCAATGGAGAAGATGAGACGGAGGGAAGATGGGAGTATAAAATCATAGATGGTATTTTATATTCTACAGATGGTAAGACTCTGGTATCTGTTCCTTCCGGAAGAAAGCTTGTTACAATTCCGGCAAATGTGACGACACTTGCGAAAGGGTGTCTGGAAGGACTTGCTGAGGATGCGATTGTTTCTTTTGAGAGTGAGAAAGCTCCGAAGGTAGCAGGCGAGACCGGTTTCAAAGGTACGATTAAAACAAAAGCATCACAGGGAGATGCCATTCGAAAAGCATATTGTCTGGCACTTGGAAATGAATGTAATCAAATTCCGGTTATCACAGAAGCTGATTCGACGATGGCCTACATTTATGATCAAGAGAATAAAATCTTATGTTATAAGAATGAACCGGATACGTTGGCAGGAATTGATCAGAGTACAGCCGGTTTGTATCAGGTTCCGGATTCGATATCTGCAATCGGGGCGTACGCATTTGCAGGATGTAATAAGCTGACGGCAGTTGAGATGAATGGTAATGTCAAATTACAGGATAACAGTTTCAAGCTGACAGAAAAGATTCGTACGATTACATTAAATGGTTCCGGTGTTGAAGTTTCGAAATATGTCTTTGGTAATCCTGAGGATGGAGCAAGCGTTCCGGATATAAAAATCTATGTTTCGACAGGAGATTACCAGTCTTATCTGAAGAAATGGAGTAAGGTTCTGGATTCGGTATATGGAGAAGGAACAGCAGAAAAACTGCTGACAGAAGACGAAAGTGATATCCTTTACGAAGATGGTGTGAAGTATCAAAAGACCGGAAAGAATCAATATCAGTTAGTTCAGGTTTACGAGACGGATAAAACAGTGATTCGGGTCAAAGAAGGAACGACAGGCATTGCAGAAGATGCATTGGATAATTGCAGTGCATTGGAGATTATCATGCTGCCGGATTCATTGACGAGAATTCAGGCAGGTACATTTACGGCGGCTTCCGGATTAAGAAGTGTTGTAGTAGAGAATTCAAGTTTGGATATATCAGAGGCAGCAGGCCTGACTTCGGATGCGGAAGTATTTCGAAAAGGGGAACAATTCGAAGATTATGTAAGTGAAAATGGTGTTTTGTATGGTGTGGACTCTGCAAATGCATATACTGTGTTGTGCGTACCGACAGATTATAGCGGAAGATTGACCGTAAAAGAAAATACGGTTGCATTATACAAGAGAGCATTTGAGAATTGTATAAAAATAATACAGTTAGAGCTTCCGACAGCAGAAACACTCCGGGAAATCGGCGAGTACTGTTTTGCAGGCTGCTCCAATATACCGGATGCTGATTTCAGTATGTGTGAGAATCTCACATCAATCGGTGCATATGCGTTCCAGGGGTGCGTGAAGATGGAGACATTGGCACTTCCGGATTCGATTCAGACAATCAGTAAGGGAATGTGTGCGGATGATGTATGGTTGCAATCAGTAAACAGTGCTGGATGCAAGGTGATTGAGGATAATGCATTTGCCGGATGTTCGCTATTGATGGATCTGATCGGAATGTCGGCAGTGGAGAACATGGGTGATTATGCGTTTGCCGGATGTTTGAATTTAAAATCCGTTATTTTACCGGAGACCCTTCAAACGATAGGAGAAGGATGTTTTGAAAACTGTACGGGGTTACAGAAGGTGGAGTTGAATGGAAAATTGACTGCAATCAGCAGATATTGTTTCTATGGTTGTACAAGCCTTAAGACGATAAATTTTTCTGAGCAGCAGAAACAGCTATTACAGGTTATCGGAGTACAGGCATTTAGTCAGTGTGTACAGTTAGAGACGTTGGATTTGAGTGAGTTGACGGCTTTACAGCGAATGGGAGAGCGTACATTCTCAGGCTGTCAGGCGCTGACAACAGTTCGAATGCCGGAAACAATTCAGAAGATACCGGATTATTGTTTTGAGGACTGTGAGAGCCTTTCTATTTTCGAGCTAAATGGAGCGTCTGTACCGGAACTTGGAGAGAAGATATTTGGTGAGAAATTACCGGAATTTATCCATATCTGGGCACCACAGGGGTATGTTGATAAATATCAGAATGCTTACAAGGAGCAATTGGAGGGAGTATACGGAGAAGGTACAGCTAAGGATATCATTTCCGAGATCAATGAGAATGAAGAGATTGTAAAAGGTGTACTCTTTGAGATTACGGAAGAAGGAAGAGTATTAAAAGAAGCATCGACCAGTCTGGAAGGTGCGTATGATGTACCTGCGGATACCATTCGTATCGAGGCGGATGCATTTGCAGGCTGCCAGAAGGTAACCGGGGTGACGATTCCGAAAGAAGCAAGCGTTTCTCTGGGAGATAGATGCTTTAAAGGGTGTACGGGAATTCAGACATTACAGATATTGGGCAGTGTACCGGAGTGGGGCGAAGAGACTTTCATGGATTGTACAGGGCTTGGAAAAGTCTATGTTGGAAGTGGCAGTAGTTCGCAGATATCAAGAATTGGTACGAGAGCATTTAAAGGATGCACCGGTTTGAGTGATCTGTACGCGATGAATGTTGCGACATATGTTTCTACCATCGGAGAAGAATGTTTTGCGGATTGCACGAATCTGAGAGCAGTGGCATTCTTGACGGTAAATAAAAAAATACCATATCTGACAACGATAGAGGACAGGGCATTTGCTAACTGTACGAATTTGGGCTCCATGCTGACAAGTAACTTTACCGGACTTAAGACAATCGGTGCATATGTATTTACCGAATGTGATTCATTGAAAACACCTTCCATTCCTGCAAATGTTACCTCGATCGGTGAAGGATGCTTTATGGGATGTGATAATGTGACGGCGGTAAGTTTCTATGGCAGTCTGGAAGAATATCCAAAATACTGCTTTAAAGATTGTCCGAAGCTGACAAAGACCGGTGGAACAGCCGCAGCATTTGCCGGATTGAAGCGGATTGGAGAAGGCGCTTATGAAGGTTGCGTGTCGCTTAAGACAGATATGATAGCGGCAAATAAACACAACTGGGCATTGGAGCGTTATACCAATCTGGAATCGATCGGAACGAATGCGTTCAGAGGATGCAGTACGATGTCTTACGCCAATTTGTCTGCTTCTGTGCAGGAGATTGGGGACGGCGCATTTGATGGATGCTCCAGTCTTGGACAAATGACATTGAACTCGGCAGAACCACCGCATATCGGAGCATTTGCAATGGAAGGAAGGCCGGAAGGATTCCGGATTCTGGTGTCGGACAGTCAGGACAGTGGAGACAACATTTATCTGGCATATTACGAGATGCTTTCGAATCTGATCGGAAAAGAAAAAGCATATCAAGTATTAGATTCGGTATCGGATGGTGCGAAGGAACGTCATCCGTTTGAGTCGGACACGGAAGAAACCGGATTAGATGCAGAAGAGGTAGAGCAGAAAGACGCCGGGGAAACGGATGCTGAACAGACAGCGGAAGTGGAAAGTGAAGCAGAAGATACGGCTGAAGCAGAAACAACAGAGAAGGATGAGAATACAACTGGACAGGAGCAAACAGAGGAGAAAGAATATGATAATAGAACAGTCGGAACAGGTAATCCGTGAAGTCGGAAAGGTATTCATCGGAAAAGATGATATCATTGAGAAAGTGTTAATGACCATTTATGCAGGCGGTCATGTACTTCTGGAAGATGCTCCGGGAGTTGGTAAAACAACGTTGGCGTTGGGATTTTCAAGAGCGTTGGGATTGTCTTACAAACGAGTGCAGTTTACACCGGATACAATGCCATCCGATATTACTGGATTTACCATGTATAACAAGAATACAGGAGAATTTGAATACAAGCCGGGAGCAGCGGACTGCCATCTGCTCTTAGGTGATGAGATTAATCGAACATCACCGAAGACACAGGCCGCACTTCTGGAGGTTATGGAGGAGGGAAGTGTGACCGTAGATGGTGTGACACATATCCTTCCGACTCCATTTTTCTGTATTGCAACGCAGAACCATTATGGTTCTGCAGGAACACAGGCACTTCCGGAATCTCAGCTTGACCGATTCATGGTCCGATTAAGTATCGGATATCCGGGAAGAGACAGTCAGGTAGAAATCCTGAAGAGCAGACGTGGCGTTAGTGATATGGACATGGTGCGTCCAATGATGAGCAAAGATGATATCAAAGAGATACAAGGATATCTTTATTCAATCAGGGTCATTGATGATATTCTGTACTACATTACAGACTTGTGTGAAGCGACCAGAAGGGAGCCGATGGTAGAATTAGGAGTCAGCCCGCGTGGTGCAAATGCGCTGACACAGATGGCACGTGCACGTGCGGTACTGCGTGACAGAGATTATGTAATTCCGGAAGATGTTCAGGCTGTATTTCGTGATGTGTGTGCACATCGTCTGGTGTTGAAGCCACAGGCTAAAATTGAGGGGATTACAGCGGATGACATTCTGGACCGTGTTATGAAACAAGTAAAAGCACCATCCTTAGGGGGCATGTAGAATATATTATGCGTAAACATCGAATTTGGTATGGGGCAGTATTGTGTACTGCCCTGTTCATCTATATTATGGCGAATCAGAGGGCGGCTCTTGTATTATTGGGATGCCTGATCCTTGCTCCGGTTTTTTCCGGCATTCTTCAGTGGAATGGGATGAGGGGAATTGAAGTGAAATGGACAATTCGAGGAAGTTGTCATAAGAATCAGGAAGCACCGATAAATTTTCAGATTCACAGACAAAACAGGATTCCGATGGGAGCGGTCAAAGCGGATATTATATTTAAGGATATTCTTTACGGACAGACAAGAAAAAAACAGGTAATCTTACAGCCGGTGGAAAAACAGACAATGAAATTTACCTATCCGGTTCGGATGATACATTGTGGAAATGTACAGGTAAAGGTTCCGGATCTCTGTTTTTATGATGTGCTGGGATTGTTCTGTTGGAAAGTGAAACTGGATAAATATGAGGAAGTTCTGGTTTATCCGGAACAGATAAAATTAAATCTGCAATTGGACAGAAAACCGGAGACAAAAAATTTCGGTGAGTTATATGACCAGAGAAAACGTGGAAATGATGTCAATGACGTGGCGGATCTCAGAGATTATACAGAAGGAGATCCACTGGGCAGTATTCATTGGAAATTGTCCGGTAAGATGGATCATCTGATCGTGCGTGAATTTGGCAATCCATCGGATTATAGTACGTTGATCCTGTATGATATGATGAAAAACCAGGGAGGACGTTCGAACGAAAATGAAAACAATGACGTAGTTCTTGCCGTGACATCTTCTTTGAGTGAGAGTATGGTAGAGCGTGGCCTGGAGCATCAGGTTGCAAGAGTAGTCTCAGGGGAATATCAGGAAACACCGGTATATTCACATCAGACGCAGGAACAGATGGTGATCAATATGTTGTGCAGGCCGATTGCGACAGAGAAAAATGATTCGGAAACCTTGTATTATCTGTTGAGAAGTAATATCAGCAATCGGTATACAAAAGTGATTTATATCACGCCAAGTTATAATGAAATGATGGTAGATCAGCTTGCAAAAGAAGTAAATCTAACAGTAATCTGGGTTACAGAAGAAAAAGAAACAGGTTATGTAGAGACGCATGATTATACGATTATTCCAATCGAAGTGGAACAGTATCAGGAAAAAATGCGAAGCATTGTAATATAAAGGATTGTTATGAGAATAAGACCAGATATTTTAAAAGAAGACAAAGTAACAGAGAAAAATGGAATAAAAAACATTGTAGAAGTAATACTGGCAATTGTTCTGCTAACAGGTGTATTGTATTCATTTCGTGATTTATGCTATTCAAACTTATGTTTGTTTATTGGAATTGGTGTAGGAAGTGTGCTTATCATTCTTCAGCAGATGTTTGCCTCCAAGCGTTTACAGAATATCGTATATATTACAGGAATAGGATTTTTTCTTGTGTTTATTGCTTCGTTGGTGCAGGCATTTCTCGATATGTTGAATCGTGGGGCTGTACTTTGGAATTATCGGTTTGGAACTGAGCTTGGTGAATTTGCAGTTGGAAACAGAGCCGGAGTAGGATCCTTGGTATTGTGGGGTTTGATCGCAGCAGTTCTTGCTTATGCAATTTTTTCCCAAATAAAACATTTGGATTTGAATGGACCAATCGCAATGGTATTGATCGCATTGCTATTTGGATTTGTACTTGGGCAATCTTCTATGTGGGGAAGTACGATATTGTTGGTTGTGGGCTTAATTGTTACCTTTATTTATTGTGGAGCACCACAGCGTCAAATGGGGATAAGGGGTGCCGGATGCATTCTGATTTTTATTGGCATCGGGGCAATCCTGTTCGGAGTGACAAGCGGATATCAGCCGGCAATATCGATTGAGCGTTTTAAACAAAATGTTACGGAAGAATTCAACAGAATCCGATATGGACAAGATACGCTTCCGAAGGGAGAACTTGCGAAGGCTTCGGAATTGTTTGACGGAGAAGAAGACCGGCTTCATATCGGAATGAAGAATCCACAGGAATTGTATTTGAAAGGGTTTGTGGGAGCACAGTATGATGGCAGACAGTGGAATACACTGGATGCGGAGGCATATCAGGGTGACTATGACGGGATGTTTACGTGGATGAAGAAGAAACAGTTCATTCCGGTAGAGCAATATGCAAGGTATGACCGATTGACTGCAGAAGGGCAGAATACAAAACAGGAAACTGAAAATGTGACAGTAGATAATCAGGGGGCATACCGAAAATATCTCTATGTTCCGTCCAGCGTATCAGATTGGAATGCAAGTTTTAGCAAGATGGCAAAAGACTGGCAGGTACAGTCGACCGGTATATTGGGCACATCGGAATATCAGTTTCACATGGTTCCGAATGTAGTGACGGCGGATCAGATACAGACAGCACAATGGCTGAGTACAGCATCCGGAAACAGGGAAAAAGATTATCTGGAAGCAGAGTCGGTTTATCATTCGTTTGTAGATCAGTATTATACAGAGATTGACGAGGGATTACAGACAAAACTTTTAAATCTGTTTTTTGCAGATAACAAAGATACAATCGATGAGCTGGAATTACAGGATGTTACTACTCGTATCCGTGAAGTACTTCGTACGGAGACAAGATATGTAGAGCAGCCGGAGAATGTACCGCAGGGGGAAGATTTCCTGCAGTGGTTTTTGGAAGATTATAAAAAGGGAAATGCAGTCAGTTATGCGACTGCAGCGGTTATGGCGTATCGTGCGGCCGGATATCCGGCAAGATATGTGGAGGGGTATCATTTGACTGCACAGGAAGCAGACACCCTGAAGCAGAATCAACAGGTGGAAGTAACATTAACAACAAAACAGGCACATGCATGGGTTGAAATCTATATTGCGGGAGTCGGCTGGATGCCGGAAGAAACGGTACCGGGTATGTATACAGAGACTTATACCAATGAAATTGTACAAGGAAAACCGGTTTACCAGGTGAATTCGGCACAAGACCCAGAGGGCATGGAGACGCAAAATACAAATGGAACTGGAAATGGTGAGGATAATCAAAAGAACAAAACAAAAGTATGGGATTTTACCCATGTATTTACAGGAATTTTCATTGGCTTATATATAATTTTTATTTTGTATTGTATCCTGGAATTGCAGAGAGCGTTGAGGTTGAATGCAAAGAAAAGGAAAAAGAATGCATTTCGCAGGAGAATACAAGAATATTATGTAGAAGAAATAGCAAGAATTTTGCAACTGGCAAATGTGAAAGGCGATTTTTCACATCCGTTGGAGTTGGGAAAACAGATTACAGATACATTTACAGAAATCGAATTATCGGAGTATGAACGGGTTGTTGCGATCATTCAGAAGGCAAGATTTGGCGGAAAAGAATTAGAACGTTATGAAACGCATGCGCTGGAATGTTTTGTGGAAATACTGATTCAAAATTTGTATCAGAATGCAAATATTTTCGGAAAAATCAAGTTGAGATATGTTTACATTATGTAAGATATAAAGAAATAGATACGGGCAGGAAGATTCAATGTGAAATTCCTGTCCGTTAATCATAATAGGGAGAAGCACAGCCATAGCTTTTTCACATTTGCGGGGTATGACTACGAAAAAAATTATGTTATAATATAAATGTTTAGTATAAACATTATACGAATATCGAAGCGGCTGAAAGGCTGCGGGAATAAAATCAAAGAATGTGGGTGATAGAATGAGCGGATTTAAAGACGTTGTAGGACACAAAAATATTATACAGTATATTGGGAATGCTGTGACATCAGATACTGTCTCCCATGCATATATACTCAATGGAGAAAGAGGTTCCGGAAAGAAACTGCTGGCGAATTTATTTGCCATGAGTCTTCAGTGCCAGAACCGGGAAGCTGACGGAGATGCATGTGGAAAATGCCAGTCTTGCAAACAGGCGATGAGTGGTAACCAGCCAGATATCATTCGTGTTGTTCATGAGAAACCAACGACCATCAGTGTGGATGATATTCGTGAACAGGTGAATAATGATATTGTTATTAAACCTTACAGTAGTAAATATAAAATCTATATTATTGACGATGCAGATATGATGAGTGTACAGGCACAGAATGCATTGTTAAAGACAATTGAGGAGCCACCGGAGTATGCGGTGATCATGCTTTTGACACAGAATGCGGAAGTACTGCTTCCGACGATTCGCTCCAGATGTGTTATGCTCAAACTGCGTAATATAAGGGATCAGCTAGTGAAGAAACATCTGATGGAGCAGTTGGAGATTCCGGATTATAAAGCAGATATCTGTGTGGCATTTGCACAGGGGAATATGGGAAAAGCAATTTCACTTGCGACTTCCGAGTATTTTAATGAGATTAAGGAAGAGGCAGTACGTCTGCTGAAGAATATTGACGAGATGCAGGTGGAAGAGCTGATGGCAGCAGTGAAGAACTGTATGGCATATAAGCTGGAGATTTCCGATTATCTGGATATTATTGCAATCTGGTATCGGGATGTGCTGCTTTATAAAGCAACAAAAGAGCCGGACAGAGTGGTATTTTCAGATCAGTTGAAATATATCAAACAGCGTGCCAGCAAGAGTTCCTACGAGGGTATCGAAGTGATACTGGAGGGAATTGAAAAGGCGAAAGCAAGATTGAAAGCGAATGTAAACTTTGAGCTTACGATGGAATTGCTTCTGCTGACAATAAAGGAGAACTAGAAGAATGGTTAAGGTAATAGGTGTACGTTTTCGAACTGCAGGAAAGATTTATTTCTTTTCCCCGGGCGAACTGGAGATCAGGCAGGGAGAATATGTCATTGTTGAGACTGCGCGAGGCGTGGAATACGGACGTGTCGTAAGTGGTCCGAAGGAAGTAGGCGATGATGAAGTAGTGCAGCCGTTGAAATCTGTGATTCGTATTGCGAATGAGCAGGATAAGAAAACGGTTGAGAAGAATAAAGAAAAAGAAAAAGAAGCATTTCAAATCTGTCTGGAGAAGATTCGCAAGCATGAGCTGGCGATGAAGTTAATCGACGTAGAATATACATTTGATAATAACAAGGTATTATTCTATTTTACGGCAGACGGACGAATTGACTTTAGAGAGTTGGTCAAAGATCTTGCAGCAGTATTCCGCACAAGAATTGAACTGCGTCAGATTGGTGTGAGAGATGAGACGAAGATTCGTGGAGGAATTGGAATCTGTGGAAGACCACTTTGTTGCAGCACGTATTTGTCTGAGTTTGCTGCGGTATCGATCAAGATGGCGAAGGAGCAGAATCTTTCTCTGAATCCAACGAAGATTTCCGGAGTATGTGGCCGTCTGATGTGCTGTCTGACGAATGAAGAAGAGACATATGAAGAGTTGAACAGTCAGCTTCCATCTGTCGGAGATACGGTGACAACACCGGACAAATTGACAGGAACAGTGCACTCACTGAGCGTTCTGCGTAAACAGGTCAAGGTGGTTGTCAATCTTGAGAATGATGAGAAAGAGATTCGTGAGTATTCTGCGGATGAGTTGAAATTCAAACCACGCAGAAAGAAAACACGAGTATCCAAAGAAGAGATGAAACAGCTTGCCAAGTTGGAGAAAAATGAAGGAGCATCCAAATTAGATGACAAATAAGAATCAGGATGTGCAATTGTATCCGGATGAACGGCTGGATGATCTACAGTTAAATGGTTACGAGATCATACAGAATCCGAAGCGGTTTTGTTTTGGAATCGATGCAGTGCTGCTCTCTAATTTTGCGAAGGTAAAACCGGGAGAGCGGGTGCTTGATTTGGGAACCGGAACGGGAATTCTGCCGATTCTGCTGGAAGGCAAGACAAAGGGTAGTCAGTTTACCGGTCTTGAGATACAGGAAGAAAGTGCAGATATGGCACGAAGAAGTGTGGCATATAACCGACTGGAGGACAAGATCGAGATCGTAACAGGAGATATTAAAGAGGCAGCAACGATTTTTCCGCCTGCCTCTTTTGACGTTATAACGACGAATCCACCGTATATGCTGAATCAGCATGGGTTAAAAAATGATGGAGATGCCAAGACCATCGCAAGACACGAGATACTTTGTACTTTAGACGATATTTTAAGAGAGAGTGAGAAAATCCTTGCGGACAGCAAGGGGCGTTTTTATATGATCCACAAACCATTCCGGCTTGCGGAGATTCTGTCCAAGATGTGTCAGTATCGGATTGAGCCGAAACGGATCCAGTTCGTGCATCCGTATATTGATAAGGAGCCGACGATGGTTCTGATTGAAGGACTGCGCGGAGGAAAATCACGTGTAACTGTGGAACCTCCGATTATTATGTATGAGCATTAGAGAGGAAAGAGTATGTCAGGAACATTATATCTGTGTGCAACACCGATTGGTAATCTGGAAGATATGACATTTCGTGTAATACGGACATTGAAAGAAGTAGATTTGATCGCGGCAGAAGATACGAGAAACAGTATCAAGTTGTTGAATCATTTTGAAATACAGACACCGATGACCAGTTACCATGAGTATAACAAATATGAAAAAGGGCGCAAGTTGGTGGAGAAGCTTCAAGAGGGAACCGATATTGCATTGATTACCGATGCGGGAACACCGGGAATATCCGATCCGGGAGAAGAGTTGGTAAAGATGTGTTATGAAGCCGGCATCACGGTCACATCCCTTCCGGGTGCGGCAGCGTGTATCACTGCGCTTACGTTGTCCGGATTGTCTACAAGACGATTTGCATTCGAAGCATTTCTCCCAACGGATAAGAAGGAAAAGGAACTGGTACTTCAGGAAGTTGAGAGAGAAACAAGAACGATTGTGATGTATGAGGCTCCACATCGCCTTTTAAAGACGTTAAAGCTGTTATGTGACCGATTGGGCGGGAAACGCCGGATAACGGTCTGCAGGGAGCTTACAAAGCGTCACGAGACGGCATTTGCTACGACACTGGAAGAAGCCTGTGCGTATTATACAGAGCAGCCGCCAAAGGGCGAATGTGTACTTGTAATCGAAGGCAGAAGCCGTGAGCAGATTGCACAGGAAGAGAAAGCACAGTGGGAAGAGTTGAGCATTGAAGAGCATATGGAGCATTATCTGTCACAGGGCGTGGATAAGAAAGAAGCAATGAAGAAGGTTGCGAAGGACAGAGGGGTATCGAAGAGGGATATCTATAATGCGTTAATATAATAAGTATGTGTATATAAAAACGGGACAGATTTCGATTCGAATCTGTCCCGTTTTTTTGAATGTGCAAACCACATTCTGGTTTGTCTGCCGAAAAGGGGATTTCAGCAGATGAAAAAAGATGTGTTAAAAATATGTAAAAGGGATTGAGAAATCCTTTTTATCGTTGTACACGTCCTGCTCCGTCACTATCCATCAGTGCAAGTACTTCGCCTTCAGAGATAAAGTTCAAGTCACCAGGAATTGTGTGTTTGATCGCTGCGGCAGCAAGTCCGAATTCCAGAGCTCTTTCTGCTCCCATATCAGCAAGAATTCCGTGAAGAACTCCGGCTGCGAAGGAATCTCCACCACCTACACGGTCTACAATGTGCAGGTTATAATTGCTTCCCTGATAAAGTCCGGAAGCTGTGCATACAGCACCTGACCATCCATTGTCAGAAGCACTGATGCTTTTTCTAAGTGTTGTGATCAGATGAGTAAATCCATAATGATTCAACACATTTGACATGTGTTCTTCATCTACGCAAATGCTGTAATCGCCATTGATGAAGTCGGTATCACCTTCTGTATATCCAAGACACTTTGCAGCGTCTCTTGCATTTCCAAAGCAAATATCTACATAAGGCATCATGTCAGACAGCATTTTCTGTTTGCCTTCGACGTCTTCTGTCCAGAGTTTTGCACGATAGTTCAAATCGAACGATACGATAACTCCATGCTCTTTGGCTTTTTTCAGGGCAGTCATAGTAAGCTCTGCGGCAGTCTTGCTCAGAACCGGAGTGATTCCGGATACGTGGAACAAATCAACGCCCTCGAAGATTGCATCAAAGTCAAATTCTTCTGCAAGTGCCTGTGTGATCGCTGAATCAGCGCGGTCATATACAACGCTGGAAGGACGAACAGAAGCACCATTTTCCAGAAAATAGATTCCGAGACGTTTGCCGCCTCTTACGATGTGGCTGCAGTCAACACCAAGTTTCTGAAGTGTTGCAACTGCGGCATCACCGATTGCGTTTGCAGGAATCTTAGATACAAAAGCTGCATCATTGCCAAACTGTGACAGAGAAGCGGCTACATTAGCCTCTGCTCCGCCGTAATTGATTTCAAAATCAGAAGCCTGAGCAAAACGCTGATATCCCGGAGGGGAAAGTCTCAGCATGATTTCTCCTAAAGTAACGACCTTAGCCATTATTTCACCTCCCGGGCAGAACGAACGAGTTCAACAGCCTCTTTTGTAAGAGCTGTGATTTCATCGAACTTGCCTTCTGAAACAAGACTTCCTTTTACCATCCAGCTACCACCGCAAGCGATGATTTTGTCATACTGAAGGTAAGGTGTGATGTTCTGTGGGTTGATTCCGCCTGTCGGCATGAATCTTAACATTGTATATGGTGCAGCTACGGCTTTGATCATAGACAATCCACCTGATGGCTCAGCAGGGAAGAATTTGACAACTTCCAGACCGAGCTCGATTGCCTGTTCCATTTCACTTGGAGTAACAACGCCTGGAGTAACAGGAATGTTCTTGTCCAGACAGTACTTTACAACTTTTGGATTGAGTCCAGGACTTACGATGAATTTAGCTCCTGCAGCAACAGCGCGGTCTACCTGCTCTGTTGTAAGAACAGTACCGGCTCCGACAACCATATCCGGATACTCTGTTGTCATGATTCGGATAGATTCTTCAGCAGCCTCTGTACGGAAGGTTACTTCCGCACAAGCGAGTCCGCCATCACAAAGTGCTTTCGCAAGAGGAGCTGCGTCCCTCGCATCATCAAGAACAACAACAGGTACGATACCAAACTGTTCCAATTTTTCTAATGTTGAATTCATAATATATCTCCTTGATTTCCTATATGATAACGAGTTATTTTTTAATCTTACAAAATCTTACAGAAGAGATTTCATTACTTCGTAAGCACCGTTTTCACGAATGTGTGTTAAGTAGTTGCAAACTGCAGCCTCGAATCCTTCCAGTGCTGTAAGGTCTTCACCCCAGAAATCTGTGTTTGTGCAAACTGCGTGAACCAAATCTTCTACGGAATCATCTTTGTGTGCAAGATAGAATTCCAATACGTTCTTATCGTCTTTTACTGTGTAATCATTGCCTTCTCTGCTTGCTGTAAGTCCTTCTTCTGTCATTGTGTGACCATTGAAGAAGGCAATGTAGAAAGCGAAGGAAGCTGTAATGCATGCCGGAAGAGAACCCTGACGTTTGATGTACTCTTTTAAGGATGGCATTACACGGGCTTTCCATTTTGAAGTAGAGTTCAAAGAGATAGCAAGTAATGCGTGGTCGATAAATGGGTTTTTGAAACGCTCTGTTACAGCAGATGCGAAATCAAGCAGCTCTTCTTTTGGAAGGTCCAGTGTAGGAATGATCTCATCATAGATTGTTTTGTTCATGAATCCACAGATGACATCATCATTCATACAATCTCTTACGATATCCTGTCCTGCAAGGTAAGCACCGAGAACGAATGATGTATGTGCTCCGTTCAGGATACGAACTTTACGCTGTTTGTAAGGTTTGTGGTTATCTGTGATCAGGATAGGAAGTTCTGCTTTGTCTACCGGGAACTCATCTTTAATAGACTGTGGTCCTTCGATTACCCAGAAACCAAAGATTTCTCCTGTATCGATCAGGTTATCTTTGTATCCAAGCTCTTCACAGATCGCATCTGCTTCGTTTCTAGGATATCCGGTAACGATACGGTCAACCAGTGTAGAGCAGAATGTATTCTCTGTTTTTACCCAGTTGATGAAATCTTCACCGAGATTCCACTGCTCAGCATATTTGAGAACACATTTCTCAAGTTCTTTTCCGTTGTCATCGATCAGCTCGCAAGAAAGAATGATGAATCCTTTTCCAGGTTCAGAACCGAATTTCTCAAAACGACGGTACATAAGCTGTGTCAGTTTTCCAGGGTAAGAAGCTGCAGGAACGTCTGTGAACTGGCAAGAAGCATCGTATGTAATTCCTGCTTCTGTTGTGTTGCAGGCGATGAATCTCAAATCCGGGTTAGAAGCACATTCCAGAACTGCTTCATAATCTTTGTAAGGGTTTAAGCAACGGCTTACACAAGAGATAACACGTTTTTTATTTACTTTCTGTCCATCCTGGAATCCTCTAAGGAAGAGTGTATAAAGTCCTTCCTGTTCGTTGATCATATCAGCAAGACCCGGTGCGATTGGCTGGCAGAGAACAACTTTTGAGTTGAATCCTGCTTTTTCGTTCATAACATCGATGAAGTAGTCAACGAATGCACGAAGGAAGTTACCTTCTCCAAACTGGAGTACACGCTCTGGAGCTGACTCAAGGAGATATCCGGAATAGTTCTGTTCTTTTAATGTTTGATAAGAAAGATTTTTCATTGTTTTTAATCCTTTCAAGTTTTATTGTAATTAAAGAGTTACGCCCTGTTTGAAGATTGCCATATCATGGAATCCGGCTTCTTCGGATTTTGATTTTTTGCCGGAAGCAATATCAATGACAAAATCAAGCAATTGGTCTGCAAGTTCATCGGCAGGAGTGTCATCTACCAATACACCGCAATTAAAGTCAATCCAGTTTTGTTTTTTCTGAGCAAGTGTATTGTTGGATGAAATCTTAACAGTTGGTACCGGACATGCAAACGGAGTTCCGCGTCCTGTTGTGAACAGTACGATGTGTGCACCGGAAGCTGCAAGGGCTGTTGCGGCAACGAGGTCATTACCAGGAGCACTTAACAGGTTGAGCCCTTTTGTGCAAACAGGTTCGCCGTAAGCGAGGACACCTTCAACCGGAGCAGTACCGGATTTCTGAGTACATCCGAGAGACTTGTCTTCCAATGTAGAGATTCCGCCTTTTTTATTACCAGGAGATGGATTCTCGTAGATTGTCTGTCCGTGTCTCTTGAAATATTCTTTGAAATCATTGATCAATGAAACAGTTTTGTCGAATAAAGATTCTGTCTCACAACGGTTCATAAGCAATGTCTCGGCACCGAACATCTCCGGAACTTCTGTCAGAATCGTAGAGCCACCCATTGCAATCAGTCTGTCAGAGAATCCGCCGACAGTCGGGTTGGCTGTGATACCGGAAAGTCCGTCGGAACCGCCACATTTCATACCGATGACAAGTTCACTGCAACTGATTGGTTCTCTGTGGAACTGGGAAGCGTAAGCCGCGAGTTCTTCGATAATCTTGACTCCTTCGGAGATTTCATCTTCACATTCCTGTGCAACAAGGAATCGTACACGTTCGGAATCATACTCACCAATGTAGTTCTTCAGTACATCGATGTTGCTGTTCTCACATCCAAGTCCAAGTACAAGGACTGCACCTGCATTTGGGTGATTGATCAAGTCGGCAAGAATCTGACGAGTATGTTCCTGATCGTCTCCCATCTGAGAACATCCATAAGGATGCGTAAAAGCGATAACACCTTCAACATTGTCAGAAACAAACTGCTGAGATGCTTTTTCAATAGCCTGAGCTACATTATTGACACATCCAACAGTCGGGATGATCCAGACTTCGTTACGAACACCTGCACGTCCGTCTTTTCTGCGATATCCGTTAAAGAAACGTTCTGTTTTCTCAAAAACAGGTGTTTCTTCTTTATCATATGTGTATGACAGAAGGTCGCCGAGACCTGTCTTCATATTATGAGTATGAATCCATGATCCTACGCTGATTGGTTCCCGGGCAACGCCGATTGAGTTACCATATTTAATAACGGAAGCACCTTCTGCAATGTCGGTTAATGCAAACTTATGTCCCTGCGGAATGTCTTCAGTTAATGTAACTGTTGTGTTGTCAACCTGGATTTCTGTTCCTTTCTTTAATGGAACAAGAGCAACTGCGACGCTGTCAGCAGGGTTAATCTTAATAAATGTTTTCAAGGGATTAAATACCTTCCTTTCCAGTATCGTTAAATCATAAATGTAAATTATAAATGTAAATTATAAATGTAAATATTCCTACACGAATGTAAGAGCTTACATAAAACTTACATCTTATATGGTTGAGAGTCAATAAAAAAATGAAAAAAACATGAACTTTGTAAAAAATACACAAAAATGAAGGTGAAAAATTGTTAAATAATAAACGAGAAAGTGTTTGCAATCATGAAAAAAGGCAGTTATACTGGAAACATAAATGTAAGAGCTTACACATAGCCCGAAAACAAGAAAAGATATCAAAGGAAACAATGAAGGGAATTAACATGAGAAACAGAATTAAAAGAATCATTAGCACTGTTCTCTGCGCAGGTCTTGTTGCTGGTATGACAGCAGGATGCAGCGGAACAGATCAGATTAATGGAGGAAAGAAAATCATACGTGTTGCTCTTTCCCAGTCAGAGACACATCCGGAGTACACCGGAATGGAAAAATTCAAAGAATATGTAGAAGAGAAACTCGGAGATAAATATGAAGTACAGATTTATCCAAACGAACTTCTCGGAGCACAGACAAAAGCAATCGAGCTTACACAGACAGGTGCGATTGACTTCGTAGTAGCAGGAACTCCAAACTTAGAGATCTTCGCAGATGTATATGAAGTGTTCAGTATGCCTTACTTATTTACATCAGAAGAAGCATACTTCGCAGCAATGAATGACAAAGATTATATGGAAAATGTATATGAATCTACAGATGATACAGGACTTCGTGTTGTGACATGGTTCAACGTAGGTACAAGAAACTTCTATGCTAAGAAACCAATCAACACACCGGATGACCTGAAGGGATTGAAGATGCGTGTTCAGCAGAGTCCGGCCAGCGTAAAGATGGCCAATGCTTTCGGAGCAGCAGCATCACCGATGAGTTTCGGGGAAGTTTATACAGCAATTCAGCAGGGAGTTATCGATGGAGCGGAGAACAATGAACTGGCTCTTACAGAGAACAAACACGGCGAGGTTGCAAAATATTACTCTTATACAATGCACCAGATGGTACCGGATGTATTGATCGCAAACTTGAAATTCTTGAACGAACTGAGCGAGGATGAGCGTCAGGTATTCTACGATGCAGCAGAACTGGCAACAGAGACAGAGATGGATGCTTGGACAACACAGGTAGAAAAAGCAAAAGAGATTGCTCAGAATGATATGGGTGTTGAATTCATTTACCCGGATATCAACGTATTCAAGGACAAAGTAAGCAACGTCCAGGAGGAAATGTTGGAAGCAAACCCTGACATCCGTGACCTGTATGACCATATTCAGACATACAATGAGAAATATGCAAGTACAAAGGGGGACAAGTAAATGGAAGCATTACACAAGATCAGAAAAGGAATTGATACAGTTTTAAGTGCTGTATGTGTATTCCTGTTCGCAGTGATGGTAATCGTTGGAACATATCAGATTGTGACACGTTTTGTGTTCAATAGTCCAAGTACTGTTTCAGAAGAACTTCTTACTTATACATTTGCATGGATGGCAGTGCTTGCTTCCGCATATGTATTCGGAAAACGTGACCATATGAAAATGAGCTTCGTAGTAGACAAACTTCCGGAAGGAAAGAGAAGAGTTCTGGATATTATTATCGAAGTATTGATTGTAGTTTTCGCAGCAGCCGTACTGATTTACGGTGGTTTCACGATCATGAACCTGACAATGACTCAGAAGACAGCTTCACTCGGTGTATCTCAGGGAATTGTTTATGCAGTTATGCCACTTAGTGGAATCTTGATCGCAATTTATGGTGTACTTAATATTGCTGACATGTGTACAGGAAATTATGTACAGAAAACAGAAGAGTAGGGAGGAATTATAAAATGAATATCGCAGTTTTATCAGGATTAATTATTTTAGTCCTCTTAGTAATCATGCTGATTGCAGGAGTTCCGATTGCAGTAGCACTTGGTGTATCTTCTGTATGTGCAATTCTTCCTGTTATGGATGTAGATGTTGCCGTATTGACCGGTTCCCAGAGAATTTTCTCCGG
Source organism: Schaedlerella sp. (assembly GCA_052272205.1). GTDB lineage: Bacteria > Bacillota > Clostridia > Lachnospirales > Lachnospiraceae > Schaedlerella. The sequence continues at coordinate 23,278 of DAVZKO010000038.1, forward strand.
TATTTCCGTATTTAGTTTGCTGGCAATTCCATTTTTCATTCTTGCAGGAAATATTATGAACAAGGGTGGTATCGCAGTTCGTCTTATCAACCTTGCAAAATTGATCACAGGACGTGCACCTGGAGCACTTGCCCAGACAAACGTTCTTGCTAACATGTTATTTGGTTCTATTTCAGGTTCCGGTACAGCAGCAGCTTCAGCTATGGGATCTATCATCGGACCAATCGAGAAGGAAGAAGGATATGACCCGAACTTCTCCGCAGCAGTAAACATTGCAACAGCACCAACAGGACTTTTGATTCCTCCAAGTAATGTTATGATCACATTCTCTCTGGTAAGTGGTGGAACTTCTGTAGCAGCTCTTTTCATGGCAGGATATATCCCGGGAATCCTCTGGGGACTTGCATGTATGCTCGTAATCTATGTCATTGCGAAGAAGAGAGGATATCGTGCAAAAACAAAATTTACAGCCAAAGAAGCCGGACAGGTTATCCTTCAGGCAATTCCTTGTCTGTTATTGATCGTAATCGTTATCGGTGGAATTATCTTCGGTGTATTCACAGCAACAGAAGGTTCTGTAGTAGCCGTTGTATATAGCTTGATCTTATCTTTGTTTGTATATAAATCAATCAAGATCAAAGAGCTTCCTCAGATTTTGAAAGACAGTGCTGAGATGACAGGAATCATCATTTTCCTGATCGGTGTATCAAGTATCATGTCATGGGTTATGGCATTTACAAATATTCCGGAAATCGTATCAGCAGGACTGTTGGCAATCAGCAGTAACAAATATGTCATCTTCCTTTTGATCAATGTCATCCTTCTTGTAGTTGGAACATTCATGGATATGACACCGGCCTGCCTGATCTTCACACCAATCTTCCTGCCTGTATGTACAGCACTTGGAATGAACACAATTCACTTCGGTATTATGATGATTTTCAACCTGTGTATCGGAACAATCACACCTCCGGTTGGAACAACTCTGTTTGTTGGTGTTAAAGTCGGTGGCGTTAAGATTGAGACTGTATTTAAACAGTTGTTGGTGTACTTTGCAGCAATCTTCATTGTATTGATGTTAGTTACATATATTCCGGCATTGAGCTTGACTCTGCCAAAACTGCTCGGTTATATCTAAGTCGCATTGGTATTGAGTAGATAGTGCAAGGGATATGCGTGGTCATGTGCGCGTATCCCAATTGAAAATGTAACTGTTCGGTGATGGATAGAAATTGGACGGAACAGTTACGCAATATTTAAGAATAGGAGAATGAATAAAATGAAAACATTTATGGATAAAGACTTCTTATTATCTTCTGAGACATCTCAGAAATTATTTCACGAGTATGCAGAGAATATGCCAATCGTAGATTATCATTGTCATATCAATCCGCAGGAAATTGCAGAAGATAGAAAATTCGAGAACATCACTCAGGTATGGCTCGGAGGAGACCACTACAAATGGCGTCAGATGCGTTCGAACGGTGTAGATGAGTATTACATTACAGGTGGAGCAAGCGACCGTGAGAAATTCCAGAAATGGGCAGAAACATTGGAGAAAGCAATTGGAAACCCACTGTATCACTGGAGTCATCTGGAACTTCAGAGATATTTCGGATATACAGGACATTTGTGCGGAGAGACTGCAGAAGAAGTTTGGAATCTGTGTAATGCAAAATTGCAGGAAGATGGAATGTCTGTAAGAAATCTGATTCGTCAGTCTAATGTAAAACTGATCTGTACAACAGATGATCCGGTTGATTCTCTGGAATGGCACAAAAAACTGGCAGAGGATGACAGCTTTGAAGTACAGGTACTTCCAGCTTGGAGACCTGACAAGGCCATGAACCTTGAGAAACCAGAATACGCTGATTATATGAAGACACTTTCAGAAGTAAGTGGAATCGAGATTAAAGATTTCGCATCAATGAAAGAAGCAATCCTGAACAGAATGGATTTCTTTGCTTCAATGGGATGCTCTGTATCTGATCATGCATTAGAGTATGTAATGTATGCACCGGCTACAGAAGAGGAAGTAGATACAATTTTCAAAAAAGCGTTAGCCGGCGGAACAATTACAAGAGAAGAAGAAATGAAATTCAAGATGGCATTCATGCAGTTTGTTGCAAGAGCTTATCATAAGAAAAACTGGGTAATGCAGATTCATTATGGTTGCAAACGTGACAACAATGCCCTGATGTATGCAAAACTTGGTCCGGATACAGGATATGATTGTATCAACAACTATGCACCAAGTGCACAGACAGCAGATTTCCTGAATTCTCTGATTGCAACAGATGAGCTTCCAAAGACAATTCTGTATTCTTTGAATCCATGTGATAACGAAGCAATCGGAACAATTCTCGGATGCTTCCAGGGAACAGAAGCAGCAGGTAAGATTCAGCAGGGAAGTGCTTGGTGGTTCAATGATCACAAGACAGGCATGATCGCTCAGATGACATCTCTTGCAAACCTTGGTCTGTTATCAAACTTTGTAGGAATGCTTACAGATTCAAGAAGTTTCCTGTCTTACACAAGACATGAGTACTTCAGAAGAATTCTCTGCGAACTGATCGGAGGATGGGTTGAGAATGGAGAGTATCCGGCAGATTATAAAGTACTTGAGCAGATTGTAAAAGGTATTTCTTACAACAATGCAGTGAAATATTTTGGATTTGATATCAAATAATATTGGTTGTTGATTACAGTAACGAATATTGTACTGGATTAAAAAATTGACCATCATTATCTATCATGATAATATAAAATATAGATATTGTCCGGAAGAGATAATGAGATATGCTTAATCAGATACCGGTC
>DAVZKO010000039.1:0-25738 GCA_052272205.1 Schaedlerella sp.
ACTTTCATTACTATTTGTGCCGCCGACTTGGCGGCGGAATGGAGATTAGTATGAAGACGAGAGAAGAGATTCGATTGACTCAGATGACAAACACAGCCGGATGAGCCGCTAAAATCGGTCCTGAGACCCTTGCCCAGGTTCTGGGTAAGCTGCCAAAATTCCAGGATGAGAATCTCTTGGTAGGAATTGAGACATCGGATGATGCCGCAATTTATAAAATTACAGATGAAATCGCGATGATACAGACAGTAGATTTCTTTACTCCGGTCGTAGATGATCCATATACATTCGGTCAGATTGCCGCAGCGAATTCGTTGAGTGATGTGTATGCTATGGGTGGTGTGCCGAAGATCGCATTGAATATTGTTGGTTTCCCGAACTGCCTGGATCCGTCTATCCTTGCAGACATATTACGCGGTGGTGCGGATAAAGTGAAAGAAGCGGGAGCAGTTCTGGTCGGAGGTCATTCTGTTCAGGATAATGAGCCGAAATATGGCTTGTGTGTGTCTGGTTTTGTACACCCGGATAAGATATTTAAAAATTATGGATGTAATCCTGGTGATGTCTTGATCCTGACCAAACCAATCGGGAGCGGCGTGGTGAATACAGCGGTGAAAGCTGAGATGGCTCCGGAAAGTTCAATGCAGGAGGCAATTAAAGTGATGTCTTCGCTGAATAAGACGGCAAAAGAAGTGATTGAAAAATATCCGATATCTGCTTGTACGGATGTTACCGGCTTTGGTTTGCTGGGCCATTGTGCAGAGATGGCTTCTGCAAGTAAAGTGAGTTTTGATATTCAGGTGGATGATGTTGCGTATATCGATGGAGCCGTGGAACTGGCTCAGATGGGGCTGGTGCCGGCAGGTTCCTATAAGAACAGAGAATATTCGGGACATATGGTTGATATAGGTAATGCAGATGAAACCGATATTGATTTACTTTATGACCCGCAGACTTCTGGTGGCTTATTGATCAGTGTGGCTCCGGAGTATGTGGATGAAATCATGGAAGGATTCAAAACGCATGGTCTGGAGACAAGAGCTTCGCGAATCGGTACGGTAAGAGAAGCCGGAGAGAAATGGATTTATCTTAAAAAATAGATAGAATTAAAAAAGAGATTGATTCTTTCTGAAAAATCTATAAAGAAGAAAATAGGTACAAGGAATCATGGGTGGATTGATAGAAAAAATCTATAAGTCCGCCCATTTATTATAGGTTTCAATTAGACTAAAAAAATTTTAGATAGTATAATTAAATTAGAGAAAAACAAGAGGATAAACGATGGAAAAACACAGGATTTATATGGATAATGCAGCAACGACATTACCAAAACCACCGGGGGTGGCAGAAGCAGTTGTGCAGGCATTGGGGTGTCTTGGCAATGCAGGACGTGGAAGTACAGAAGCATCATTGGATGCAGCCCGCATCATTTATGATACAAGAGAACGTCTGTGCAGTATGTTTCATGCAGAGAATCCGAAACAAATCGCGTTTACAAGCAACGCAACGGAAAGCTTGAATATTGCGATACAAGGATTGATTCATCCGGGTGACCACGTAATTACGACCGCGATGGAGCACAATTCAGTGCTTAGACCATTATATGAACGTGAAGAGTCCGGGGCAGTATTAACAATTCTGCCGACAGATGAATGGGGAAATATTTCATATGAGGATTTAGAAGCAGCCATAAGACAAGACACAAAGGCAATTGTCTGTACGCATGCTTCCAATCTTACCGGGAATCTCAATGATATCGAGCGGATTGGAAAGATTGCGAAGAGGCATGATATTTTGTTTGTTGTAGATGCTTCACAGACAGCGGGAATGTTTCCGATTGATGTGCAGAAGATGGGAATAGATGTACTTTGTTTTACCGGACATAAAAGCCTTTACGGACCACAGGGAACCGGAGGAATTTATGTAAGAGAAGGTGTGGAGGTCCGTCCGTTGAAACGTGGTGGAAGTGGAGTGGATACCTACAATCATCATCATCCGGGCTTGATGCCGACAGCATTGGAAGCAGGAACGTTGAATGGTCATGGGCTTGCAGGTCTTAATGCAGCATTAAAGTATGTGGAAGAAAAGGGAATGGATTCTCTGCGTTCGATAGCGCAAGAGCGTGCATGGACATTTTATCAGGGGATAAAAGAGATTCCGGAAGTAATTGTGTATGGAGATTTTTCAAAGAAGGAGCGCTGTCCAATCGTCTCCTTTAATCTTGGTGATTATGATTCTGCAGAAGTCAGTGATGAGCTATTGATATCCTATGGGATTTCCACGAGAGCAGGAGGACACTGTGCCCCGTTAATGCATGAATCCCTACATAATGTAGAACAGGGTGCGGTCCGTTTTAGTTTTTCTCATTTCAACACAAAGGAAGAAGTAGAAGTCGCGATTCGGGCGGTTCGAGAATTGGCCGAGGAGTGAGAAATGGGAGGTTAAGTATGAGCTTTGCAGACTCAAAGAAAAAAATGGCATTGGCCGGTGTGCTGTGCGGATTGATCGCAGCATGTCTGGCATATTTTGGCAATCCGGCAAATATGGCAATCTGTGTTGCATGTTTTATTCGTGATACAGCCGGTTCACTCGGTATGCATCAGGCGGAAGCAGTGCAGTACGCAAGACCGGAGATCATTGGAATTGTGCTTGGAGCATTTATTATTTCTGTTGGAACAAAAGAATATTGTGCAACAGCAGGTTCGGCAACAATGACACGTTTTGTGCTGGGGATAATTATTACAGTTGGGGCACTGGTATTTCTGGGATGCCCGCTGCGTATGGTGATTCGTATGTCAGCAGGTGATTTGAATGCATGGGTTGCATTGGTTGGATTTGCACTTGGAGTTGGAACCGGAGTATTTGCCTTAAAACAGGGGTATTCACTTGGAAGAGCCTACCCGGCAAAGAAATCATCCGGAGTGGTACTTCCGGCTATCATGGTAGCGATTCTTTTGTTGGCTTTATTTACAACATTGCTCAAATCAAGTCAGGCGGGTCCGGGAAGTATGCATGCACCAATCGCCATCTCTTTGATTGGTGGATTGTTGTTTGGAGCGATCGCACAGAAATCAAGAATGTGTTTTGCCGGTAGTATCCGAGATATCATTCTGATGAAGAACTTTGATCTGATTTCTGTAATTGGTGGATTATTTGTAGTTATGCTGATTTACAATCTTGCAACCGGACATTTTGTGCTTGGTTTCGATACACCGGGAGTGATTGCACATTCCGAACATTTGTGGAATATTCTTGGTATGTATGCGGTTGGATTTGCAGCAGTGCTTGCAGGAGGATGCCCACTGCGCCAGCTTGTTCTTGCAGGACAGGGCTCTTCTGATTCAGCGGTAACGGTTGTCGGAATGTTCTTTGGAGCGGCGTTGTGCCATAACTTAGGACTTGCATCAAGCGGAACAGCTTTGAATCCGGAAACAAAAGAAGTGATTGCAGGTGCTGTGACAACAAACGGCAAAATTGCAGTGATTATATGCATCGTTGTTTGTTTCGTAATTGCATTTACAAATCGTCGTAAAACAGCTTAAAAATTGCATTTACAAATTATTGCAAAACAGCTTAGAATAGAAAAGAGGGATTCATATGAAAACAGTAGATGCGAGAGGATTATCTTGTCCGGAACCTTTGATGTTAACAGCGGAAGCGATAAAGAATATGGACGGAGCAGTAAAAGTTCTGGTGACAGAACCACATCAGAAACAGAATGTAGAAAAATATGCTCAGAGCCATGGAAAAAAAGCGACTTCTGTGCAGACAGAGGATGGCTTTGAAGTTACAATTGAGTAAAAAGTGATATTGTAAGATTGGGGTAACGGGGAAGAGAGAAAAGGACTTGGATTATGAGAAAGAAAGAATTAAAGCTTGTTGTAACATTTCATACAACGGCAGATGCGATGGCAATGGAAAAAGCCTGCAAAGAAGATAAGATACCAGGTAGATTGATACCTGTTCCCCGGTCGATTTCTGCCGGATGTGGACTCTCATGGTGTGCATTGCCACAGGAAGAAGAGGCAATACGGACAGAGATGAAGAAAGTTGGTATTGAAGAAGAGGCACTGCATCAGGTGATGGTGTAAGACGACAAAAGACACAGCAAATGCTGTGTCTTTTGTTTTTGGTATGTCATTGAGAGGTTAACTCCTCGCTGCTCTGCAGTTTGTAATGATATACAAATCTGGGGAAAGCCCTGAAACAGGGCGTATATATTAATTGGAGTTCATTTATGCAAGTTCGTCTTTGGGGGAAACGAACGGCACCAATGTAACTGCAAGAGCAACCGATTAGGTTGATGCCCTATAGGGATAGGACATGACTTACAATTGATAAGAAGGTTTACATTTTTGATAAGTCTGCGATTCTTACAAGTAAATAAATGCAAAAAAGGACAGTTTTCCCACAACTGGGAAACCGCCCTTGGTTTCTTCTTATCTATAAGTCTTCTAAACTATAGCACTTTAGTGTGTTGATGTCAAGTGCTCTGAGAAAAAAATGTGGATGAATTTTATGCCGAAGGAAAATGAGTGAACAGTGACAAATGAGTTTATTCCTATATAAATAGAGAAGTGTAAAAAGATAGATAAGTAAAGTATGTATGGAAAAAGATCAGGGAAAGATAGGAAGGAAAAAAGCAAAATGAAGTTGTTGTGCAAATAGCACATAAGAGGAGAAAAAAACAAAGCGAAAATAACAAAATTTATAAAATACAAAAAAACACAAAAAAATTAAAAAAAGTGCTTGCAATATCCAGATGAATTGAGTATACTAAGAGAGCTGTGGCATGATAGCTGTGAAGCGAGAGGTTGCTGCTGACGTGTGAAACACATGATGGCAGGTTTTCCGTGGAGCGAATGTCAAGTTAGGAAACTGGCGACAAGTCACTGTACGAATCACAACTGATTACAACTTACCAATAAAGGTAAAAGTATGAAACAACGTGTAAGTCTGCATGACACACACGGGAGAGTGTACAGTCACCGCTTGTCGTACTGGGTTTAAAAGTACGAAAAGGAGGCGACTTTTTTTATGGCAAGTCAAGTAATGAGAATCACATTGAAAGCATATGATCATCAGTTAGTTGATGCATCTGCTAAAAAAATCATCGAAACTGTTAAGAAAAACGGAGCACAGGTGAGCGGACCGGTACCGCTTCCAACTAAGAAGGAAGTAGTTACAATTCTGAGAGCCGTACACAAATATAAAGACTCCAGAGAACAGTTCGAGCAGAGAACTCATAAGAGACTCATCGACATTGCTGCACCAACACAGAAAACAGTTGATGCACTGTCAAGATTGGAAATGCCAGCTGGTGTATTCATCGACATCAAGATGAAAAACAAATAAGCTGACAACCACAAAGAATTAAGAAACAGTAATTCCTATAATTTAGGATGAGCACCATATGGTGTTCCGCTGTAAATCACAGGAGGTAATTATAATGAAGAAAGCTATTTTAGCTACTAAAGTCGGAATGACTCAAATCTTCAATGAAGATGGAACATTGATTCCGGTAACTGTACTTCAGGCTGGTCCTTGTGTAGTAACACAGGTTAAAACAGTTGAGAACGACGGTTACAGCGCAGTCCAGGTTGGTTTTGTTGACAAGAAAGAAAAGATTGTCACAAAAGATGGAAGCGGTAAAAAAGAAATCGCACACAGAAACGGTGTAACAAAAGCTGAGAAAGGACATTTCGATAAAGCTGGAGTTTCTGGTAAGAGATATGTAAAAGAGTTCAGATTTGAAAATGCTGAAGAATATACATTAGCTCAGGAAATCAAAGCTGATATCTTTGAAGCAGGAGACAAGATTGATGCTACTGCAATTTCAAAAGGTAAAGGTTTCCAGGGAGCAATCAAGCGTCATGGACAGAGCAGAGGACCTATGACTCATGGTTCTAAGTTCCACCGTCACGCAGGTTCTAATGGTTCTGCATCCGATCCTAGTAAAGTATTCAAAGGAAAGAAGATGCCAGGTCAGATGGGTAACAAACAGATTACTGTTCAGAATCTTGAAATCGTAAGAGTTGATGCTGAGAACAACTTGTTGTTAGTAAAAGGCTCTGTACCGGGACCAAAGAAGAGTCTGGTAACAATCAAAGAAACAGTAAAGGCTAACTAGTCTGACAACAGGAAAGGAGGAACACACAGATGGCAAACGTATCTGTTTATAATATCGAAGGTAAAGAAGTTGGTACAATCGATTTGAACGATGCTGTATTTGGTGTTGAGGTTAATGAACATCTTGTACACATGGCAGTTGTAAGCCAGCTTGCAAATAATCGTCAGGGAACACAGAAAGCGAAAACTCGTTCAGAAGTTTCCGGAGGCGGAAGAAAACCATGGAGACAAAAAGGAACAGGTCATGCAAGACAGGGTTCTACAAGAGCTCCACAGTGGACAGGCGGCGGAGTTGTATTCGCACCAGTTCCGAGAGATTATTCATTCAAGATGAATAAGAAAGAGAAGAGAGCTGCTCTTCAGTCAGCACTCACTTCAAGAGTAGAAGAGAACAAATTCATCGTAATCGATGAGTTGAACTTTGATGAGATCAAAACAAAGAAATTCCAGGAAGTTCTGAACAACCTGAATGTAAACAAAGCATTGGTTGTCCTTGAAGATGGAAACACAAACGTTGAGATTTCAGCTAGAAACATTGCTGGAGTTAAAACAGCAAAAACAAATACAATTAATGTATACGACATCTTAAAATACAACACAGTAATTACTACAAAAGCTGCTGTTGCAACTATTGAGGAGGTGTACGCATAATGGCAAACGTTCAGTATTATGATGTAATCCTTAAACCGGTAATCACTGAGAAGAGCATGGAGCTTATGGCTGACAAGAAATACACATTCCTTGTACACACAGAGGCTACAAAATCTCAGATCAAAGAAGCAGTAGAGAAAATGTTCGCTGGAACAAAAGTTAAAAGCGTTAACACAATGAATCTTGATGGTAAAAACAAGAGACGTGGAATGACATTTGGAAAAACTGCTAAGACAAAGAAAGCTATCGTACAGCTTACAGAGGAAAGTGCAGATATCGAGATTTTCGAAGGTCTGTAAGATTTCAAAACTAGACGGTGCAAATCCGTGAAACTAATAATTAGGTAATACGAAAGGAGAGACAGTAATGGGAATCAAAACATATAACCCATATACACCTTCCAGAAGACAGATGACTGGCTCTGATTTCTCAGAAATCACAAAAACAACTCCTGAAAAATCCTTACTGGATTCTAAGAAGAAAACAGCTGGTCGTAACAGTCAGGGTAAAATCACAGTAAGACACCGCGGAGGCGGAGCTAAAAAGAAATATAGAATTATCGACTTCAAGAGAAAGAAAGACGGAATTCCGGCAAAAGTTGTTGGTATCGAGTACGATCCAAACAGAACAGCTAACATCGCATTGATCTGCTACGCAGATGGCGAGAAAGCTTACATCCTTGCTCCAGAAGGATTGAAAGACGGAATGACAGTTATGAACGGTGAGAACGCTGAAGTAAGAGTAGGAAACTGCTTACCACTTGCTAACATTCCAGTTGGTACACAGATTCACAACATCGAACTTTATCCAGGAAAAGGCGGACAGCTTGTTCGTTCAGCAGGAAACAGCGCACAGTTGATGGCTAAAGAAGGTAAATATGCAACACTCAGACTTCCATCAGGAGAGATGAGAATGGTGCCAATTATTTGTAGAGCATCTATCGGTGTTGTAGGAAACGGAGAACACAACCTGATTAACATCGGTAAAGCAGGACGTAAACGTCACATGGGTATCAGACCTACAGTTCGTGGTTCTGTTATGAACCCGAATGACCATCCACACGGTGGTGGTGAAGGTAAGACAAGCATCGGTCGTCCAGGTCCATGTACTCCATGGGGTAAACCGGCACTTGGTCTTAAGACACGTAAGAAAAACAAAGCTTCTAACAAGTTGATTGTAAGAAGAAGAGACGGTAAAGGTATCAAATAATTAGTTTACAAGGAGGTTAGAACCTATGGCTCGCTCACTTAAAAAAGGACCATTTGCAGACGAAAGCTTACTGAAAAAAGTAGACGCTATGAACGCTGCAGGTGATAAATCAGTTATTAAGACATGGTCACGTCGTTCTACAATCTTCCCATCATTCGTAGGGCATACATTTGCCGTACATGATGGAAGAAAACATGTGCCTGTATATGTTACAGAAGATATGGTTGGACACAAACTCGGAGAGTTCGTTGCAACAAGAACATACAGAGGACATGGAAAAGACGAGAAGAAGTCAAGAGTTAGATAATAGATTAACATATTTCGAAAGGAGGGTTCATCCATGGCTAAAGGACATAGATCCCAAATCAAGAGAGAAAGAAATGCACAGAAAGATACAAGACCATCAGCTAAGATTTCTTACGCTAGAGTATCTGTTCAGAAAGCATGTTTCGTATTAGATGCCATCAGAGGTAAGGATGTACAGACAGCACTTGGTATTTTAGCTTACAATCCAAGATATGCTTCAAGTGTTATAGAAAAATTATTAAAATCAGCAATTGCTAATGCTGAGAACAACAACGGTATGAGCGTTGAGAACCTTTATATTGAAGAGTGTTACGCAAATAAAGGACCAACAATGAAGAGAATCAGACCAAGAGCACAGGGTAGAGCTTACAGAATCGAAAAGAGAATGAGCCACATCACTATCGTGCTGAATGAAAGATAAGGAGGAACACAATGGGACAGAAAGTTAATCCTCATGGCTTAAGAGTCGGAGTTATTAAAGACTGGGATTCCAAGTGGTATGCTGAAAAAGATTTCGCTGATAACCTGGTAGAAGACCATGCAATCAGAAAATTCTTAAAGAAGAGATTATACAGCGCTGGAATTTCAAAAATTGAAATTGAAAGAGCATCTGATCGTGTTAAGATCATCGTATATACAGCAAAACCTGGTGTAGTAATCGGTAAAGGTGGAGCAGAGATTGAGAAAGTGAAAGCTGAGCTTGCACAGTTCACAGACAAAAAGCTTATCGTCGATATCAAAGAAGTTAAGAGACCAGATAAAGACGCACAGCTTGTAGCTGAAAACATTGCACAGCAGCTTGAGAACCGTATTTCATTCAGACGTGCTATGAAATCTTGCATGTCAAGAACAATGAAAGCAGGAGCACTTGGTGTTAAGACTTCCGTATCTGGACGTCTTGGTGGAGCTGATATGGCTCGTACAGAGTTCTACAGCGAAGGAACTATTCCACTTCAGACATTAAGAGCTGACATTGATTATGGATTCGCAGAAGCAGATACAACTTACGGAAAAGTCGGTGTAAAGGTTTGGATTTACAAAGGCGAAGTTCTTCCAACTAAGGCTGAAAAGGAAGGGAGCGATAAATAATGTTAATGCCAAAAAGAGTAAAACGTCGTAAACAGTTCCGTGGAACTATGAAGGGTAAAGCCCTCAGAGGTAACACGATTTCATATGGTGAATATGGTATTGTCGCAACAGAACCATGCTGGATTCGTTCTAACCAGATCGAAGCAGCCCGTGTAGCTATGACTCGTTACATCAAACGTGGTGGTAAAGTTTGGATCAAAATATTCCCAGATAAACCGGTAACAGCAAAACCAGCAGAAACTCGTATGGGTAGTGGTAAAGGTGCATTAGAGTACTGGGTAGCAGTAGTTAAACCAGGTCGCGTAATGTTCGAGATCGCAGGTGTACCTGAAGAAGTAGCAAGAGAAGCACTTCGTCTTGCAATGCACAAATTACCTTGCAAATGCAAAATCGTTTCTCGCGCAGAATTAGAAGGCGGTGACAACAGTGAAAATTAATACATTTGTAAACGAATTAAGAGGAAAATCCGTAGAGGAATTGAATGAAGAATTAGTAGCTGCTAAAAAAGAGCTTTTTAACTTAAGATTCCAGAACGCAACAAATCAGCTTGACAATACAAGCAGAATCAAAGAAGTAAGAAAGAATATCGCACGTATTCAGACTCTGATTACAGAGGCAGGCCGATAGGAAAGGAGTAGCAACTGTGGAAGAGAGAAATTTGAGAAAAGTTCGTGTTGGCAAAGTTGTCAGCGACAAAATGGACAAAACTATCGTTGTAGCAGTTGAGGACCACGTGAAACACCCACTTTATAAGAAAATCGTTAAGAGAACTTATAAACTGCAGGCTCACGATGAGAACAACGAATGCAACATTGGAGATACAGTAAAAGTTATGGAAACAAGACCACTGTCTAAAAACAAAAGATGGAGACTTGTTGAGATTATGGAGAAAGCAAAATAATATTGCTTTCGCATATTGTAAGAGTATAATTGAACGCAAGAAAGTTCAACGAATGTATATTGAAGGAGGTTTACCTGCATGATACAACAGGAAAGTAGACTTAAAGTAGCAGACAACACAGGTGCTAAAGAATTACTGTGTATCCGTGTACTTGGCGGTTCTACAAGAAGATATGCCAATATCGGAGATGTGATTGTTGCGACTGTTAAAGATGCAACACCAGGCGGCGTTGTTAAAAAAGGTGACGTTGTGAAAGCTGTAGTTGTTCGTACTGTAAAAGGTGCTCGTCGTAAAGACGGATCTTATATCAGATTCGATGAAAATGCTGCTGTAATTATAAAAGACGATTTGAACCCACGTGGAACACGTATTTTTGGACCAGTAGCCAGAGAGCTTAGAGAGAAACACTTCATGAAGATCGTTTCTCTGGCTCCGGAAGTACTGTAGGGAGGTGCCGAGAATGTCAACTATGAAAATTAAAAAAGGTGATACAGTTAAAGTTATCGCTGGAAAAGATAAAGACAAAGAAGGCAAAGTTATTGCCGTTAATCAGAAAGACGGAAAAGTTCTGGTTGAAGGTGTCAACATGCTGACAAAGCACACAAAACCAAGCGTTGCTAATCAGAATGGTGGAATCATTCATCAGGAAGGACCAATCGATGCTTCTAACGTGATGTATGTTCACAAAGGAAAAGCTACAAGAGTTGGTTTCAAAATGGATGGTGACAAAAAGGTTCGTGTTGCTAAATCAACAGGCGAAGTAATTGACTAATTCAAGGAAGGAGGACTTAAACGTTGAGTAGACTGAAAGATCAGTATCAGAATGAGATCGTTGATGCAATGATCAAAAAATTCGGATATAAAAATATTATGGAAGTGCCTAAGCTTGACAAAGTTGTTATTAACATGGGTGTAGGCGAGGCAAAAGACAATGCAAAAGTTTTGGAATCTGCAGTAGCTGATATGGAAAAGATTTCCGGACAGAAAGCAGTTCTGACAAGAGCAAAAAATTCTGTAGCTAACTTCAAAATCAGAGAAGGTATGCCAATCGGATGTAAAGTTACATTAAGAGGAGAAAAGATGTATGAGTTCGTTGATCGTCTGATCAACCTTGCACTTCCTCGTGTACGTGACTTTAGAGGTGTAAATCCTAACGCATTTGATGGAAGAGGAAACTACGCACTTGGAATTAAAGAGCAGTTAATTTTCCCAGAAATCGAGTATGATAAAGTTGATAAAGTCAGAGGTATGGATGTAATTTTCGTTACAACTGCTAAGACTGACGAAGAAGCACGTGAATTATTGACTCAGTTCAATATGCCATTTACAAAATAAGAGGAGGAGAATTTCATGGCTAAGACATCTATGAAAATTAAACAGCAGCGCAAACCTAAATTCTCGACAAGAGAATACAGCCGTTGCAGAATTTGTGGTCGTCCACATGCATATTTAAGAAAATATGGTATCTGCCGTATCTGCTTCCGTGAACTGGCATATAAAGGTGAGATTCCGGGAGTTAAGAAAGCAAGTTGGTAAGAAGGAGGATATTACACCATGACTATGAGTGATCCAATCGCAGATATGCTTACAAGAATCCGTAATGCAAATACTGCTAAACATGATACAGTTGATGTACCTGCATCAAAGATGAAAATCGCGATTGCTGATATTCTTTTGGATGAAGGATACATTGCAAAATATGATATCGTAGAAGATGGAAACTTCAAGACAATTCATATCACACTGAAATATGGCGCTGATAAGAATGAGAAAGTTATTTCTGGTCTGAAGAGAATTTCTAAACCAGGTCTTCGTGTATACGCTAACAGCGAAGAGATGCCAAAAGTACTTGGCGGACTTGGAACAGCTATTGTTTCTACAAACAAAGGTGTTATCACAGATAAAGAAGCTAGAAAACTTGGCGTTGGTGGAGAGGTACTCTGCTTCGTTTGGTAGCCTGAAAGCACTTAGTGAAGACGAGTCGCAGACGAAATCTGAACTTAGTGCGAAGGCGTTCTTTGAGCTTAGCGAGGTCTTATCGAGCTTAGCGAAAAGAACTTCTTTATAAAAAATGCACCGGGCGTGGGAAACCTCGCCAAGTGCGGAGTGCAACTGAAAACAGAGCGGACATAAGGCTTCCGCTCCGAAAATCTAAGTTAATAGGAGGATAAAGGTATGTCACGTATAGGAAGACTGCCAATCACAATTCCAGCTGGAGTTAAAGTTGAAATTGCTGAGAATAATGTAGTGACTGTAACAGGTCCTAAAGGAACTCTTACAAAAGAGCTTCCAGTTGAAATGGAAATCAAACAGGAAGGCGAAGAAGTAATCGTTACAAGACCAAACGATCTGAAGAGAATGAAATCTCTTCACGGTCTTACAAGAACATTGATTAACAACATGGTAATCGGTGTAACTGAAGGATACGAGAAAGTTCTGGAAGTAAACGGTGTTGGTTACAGAGCTTCTAAGTCTGGAAATAAACTTACATTGAATCTTGGATATTCACATCCAGTAGAGATGACTGATCCAGAAGGTATCGAGACTGTTCTGGAAGGTCAGAATAAGATTACTGTAAAAGGTATCAGCAAAGAAAAAGTTGGCCAGTACGCAGCTGAAATCAGAGATAAGAGAAGACCGGAACCTTACAAAGGTAAAGGTATCAAATATGCTGATGAAGTTATCAGACGTAAAGTTGGTAAGACTGGTAAGAAATAATTAAGGAGGGTGTGAATAATGGTTAGTAAGAAATCAAGAGTTGAAATTCGTAGAAAAAAACACATGAAATTGCGTAACCGTTTCAGCGGAACAGCTGAGAGACCACGTTTGGCAGTGTTTAGAAGTAATAATCACATGTATGCACAGATTATTGACGATACAGTTGGAAACACTCTGGTATCCGCTTCCACTCTTCAGAAAGACGTGAAAGCTGAACTTGAGAAAACTAACAACGTTGATGCAGCAGCATACCTTGGAAAAGTAATTGCTGAGAAAGCAAAAGCAAAAGGTATTACAGAGGTTGTCTTTGATAGAGGCGGCTTCATCTACCAGGGAAAAATCAAAGCATTAGCAGACGCAGCTAGAGAAGCTGGACTGAATTTCTAGGAAGGGAGAACACATATGAGACAGGAACGTATTGATGCTAGTCAGTTAGAGTTAGAAGAAAAAGTGGTATCAATTAAACGTGTTACCAAGGTCGTAAAAGGTGGTCGTAACATGAGATTCACAGCTTTAGTAGTTGTAGGCGACGGAAAAGGCCATGTTGGTGCAGGTTTAGGAAAAGCTACTGAAATCCCGGAAGCTATCCGTAAAGGTAAAGAAGATGCAACAAAGAAACTGATTGAGGTTTCACTTGACGAGAATGAAAGTGTACAGCATGATGTTATCGGAAAATTTGGAAGCGCTTCTGTATTGTTAAAGAAAGCTCCAGAAGGTACTGGAGTAATCGCTGGTGGTCCAGCACGTGCGGTTATTGAGATGGCAGGAATCAAAAATATCCGTACAAAATCATTAGGTTCTAACAACAAACAGAACGTAGTACTCGCTACTATCGAAGGTCTGAAGGGAGTTAAAACTCCTGAAACTGTTGCTAAACTTCGTGGTAAATCAGTAGAAGAGATCGTAGGCTAAGAGATAGGGCTTGTGCTCTGTCACATAATAGGAGGTAAGGTTAAATGGCAAATTTAAAAGTTACACTGGTTAAGTCTACTATCGGTGCTATACCAAAGCATAAAAGAACAGTAGAAGCTTTGGGACTGAAAAAGCTGAACAAAACAGTTGTATTACCAGATAATGCAGCAACAAGAGGTATGGTACAGCAGGTTAGACACTTAGTGAAAGTTGAAGAAGAAGCGTAAAGCATAAATAGATAAGGAGGTAATATCATGGACTTATCAAACTTGAGACCGGCAGACGGTTCTAAACATAGTGATAATTTCAGAAGAGGCCGTGGACACGGTTCTGGAAATGGTAAGACAGCTGGTAAGGGTCATAAAGGTCAGAAAGCTCGTTCAGGAGCAACAAGACCAGGCTTTGAAGGTGGTCAGATGCCATTATACAGAAGATTGCCAAAGAGAGGTTTCAAATGCAGAAACTCTAAAGAAATCGTTGGCATCAACCTGAGCGCATTGGAAGTATTCGAAGATGGCGCTACAGTATCCGTTGAGACATTGATCGAAAACGGAATCGTTAAAAATCCAAAAGATGGTGTAAAAATTCTTGGAAATGGAGAGTTTACTAAGAAACTCACAGTTCAGGCTAATGCATTCAGTGCAAAAGCAGCTGAGAAGATTGAGTCCCTTGGTGGAAAAGCAGAGGTGATCTAATGCTAGATACAGTGCGAAGAGCATTTAAGATTGAGGACGTACGAAAGAGACTTTTCTATACGTTTATGATGCTTGTCGTTGTTAGACTTGGTTCCGAACTGCCTACACCAGGTGTGGACCCAACTTATATTCAGAATTTTTTCGCGAGTCAGACCGGAGATGCATTCAACTTTTTTGATGCATTTACCGGAGGCTCCTTTACACAGATGTCGGTGTTTGCTCTTAGCATAACACCGTACATCACATCTTCTATCATCATTCAACTGTTGACAATTGCAATTCCTAAATTGGAAGAGATGCAGAAAGACGGTCCGGATGGTAGAAAGAAAATCGCAGCAATTACTCGTTATGTAACCGTAGCACTTGCATTGATCCAGTCTACAGCTATGGCTGTTGGATTTGGTCGTCAGGGACTGCTTGTTGAATACAACTTTGTAAATGCTGCCATTGTTGTATGTACATTAACTGCCGGTTCTGCATTCTTAATGTGGATTGGTGAGCGTATTACGGAAAAAGGTGTTGGAAATGGTATCTCCATTGTATTGTTGATCAACATTCTTTCACGTGTACCAAGTGATTTTGTTACTCTGTATGAACAGTTTATCAAAGGCAAAACTCTTGCCAAGGGATTGCTCTCAGGAGTTATCATTCTTGCTGTTGTTCTTGTAGTTATCGTTCTTGTAGTAATCCTGCAGGATGGTGAAAGAAGAATTGCAGTACAGTACTCACAGAAAGTACAGGGAAGAAAAACATATGGCGGTCAGTCATCACATATTCCGTTAAAGGTAAATACAGCAGGCGTTATTCCAGTCATCTTTGCTTCATCTCTGATGCAGTTCCCAATTGTAATTGCACAGTTCCTTGGAAAAGGAAATGGTAATGGAATTGGAAGCCAGATTTTAAAGGGAATGAACTCAAATAACTGGTGTGACCCAGATAATTTAATATATTCAATCGGACTGGTTGTTTATATCGCACTCACGATTTTCTTTGCATATTTCTATACATCGATTACTTTTAATCCGTTAGAGATTGCAAACAACATGAAGAAGAGCGGTGGATTTATTCCGGGAATTCGTCCTGGTAAACCAACGGTAGAGTATTTGACAAAGATTTTGAATTATATTATTTTTGTCGGTGCTTGCGGATTGGTCATCATTCAGATAATTCCTTACTTCTTCAATGGTGTATTCGGAGCAAATGTTTCCTTTGGTGGAACATCTATCATCATTATTGTTGGTGTTGTTCTTGAGACATTGAAACAGATCGAATCACAGATGTTAGTGCGAAACTACACAGGATTTTTGAATACCAAGGGCGGTTCTATGAAGAATAGTTTTCTTGGATATTAATGAAAATATTTAGCTCGCTGTACTTTATCCATAGAGGGTGGAGTGCGGCGGGTTAATGTGCTATTCAGAGGATTATAAAAATTGACAGTTTTTCGGGTCGATTAAAATAATAAGAAATTTCTCGATAAAGCATTAGGAGGCGTATTATGAAAATTATTATGTTAGGTGCACCGGGAGCCGGAAAAGGAACTCAGGCAAAAAAGATTTCTGAAAAATATCAGATTCCACACATTTCTACAGGAGATATTTTCAGAGCAAATATTAAGAATGGAACAGAACTTGGTAAAAAGGCAAAAACATATATGGATCAGGGACTTCTTGTACCGGATGAGCTGGTTGTTGATCTGGTAGTAGATCGTGTGAATCAGGAAGACTGTGCAAACGGATATGTTCTTGATGGTTTCCCGAGAACAATTCCACAGGCTGAAGCATTGGATGCAGCACTTGCAAAGCTGGAACAGAAAGTGGATTATGCGATCAATGTAGAAGTACCGGATGAAAACATTGTAAATCGTATGTCCGGAAGACGTGCATGTGTAGATTGTGGAGCAACATACCATATCGTTTATGCACCGACAAAAGTTGAGGGTGTATGTGATAAATGTAATGGTACATTGATTCTTCGTGATGATGACAAGCCGGAAACAGTTACAAAACGTCTTGGTGTATATCATGAACAGACACAGCCATTGATTGACTACTATACAAAAGCCGGAATTTTGAAAGAAGTAGATGGAACAATTGATATTAACGACGTATTTGCTGAAATCGTAAAGATTCTGGGAGAGTAATTTTATGTTAATGGAACCTGGGATGCTTGCCAGATCAAAGGCAGGCCGGGATAAAGATTGTATATATGTCATAATTTCTGTCAATGATGAATATGTATATCTGGCTGATGGGGTGAAACGCCCTGTCAGCAATTTGAAAAAGAAGAACAGACAACATATGCAGATTATATATAAGATGCAATGCGAAGATTATTCGAATGATGCTGTCATTCGGCAAACAATACAGAATTATGTAGGGAGGATTGAACATGTCAAAAGCTGACGTAATCGAAATTGAAGGAGTCGTAGTTGAAAAACTGCCAAACGCAATGTTTAAAGTGGAACTTGAAAACGGTCATATTGTACTTGCGCATATCAGTGGAAAACTTCGTATGAATTTCATTAAGATTTTACCGGGTGACAAGGTTACTTTGGAGATGTCTCCATATGACCTGAGCAAGGGAAGAATTGTTTGGAGAGATAAATAAAAAAAGTGTTGACTTTTTAGGAGACTTGGTGCTATACTATGAAATGGTCGTTTTTGGATAGGTGTGTCCAAAAATGATGGAACCAAAGTTTTAGCAAAGGATGGAAGGAGGATTTAACAATGAAGGTTAGATCATCAGTAAAACCAATTTGTGAAAAATGCAAGATTATTAAGAGAAAAGGAAGTATCAGAGTAATCTGCGAAAATCCGAAACACAAACAGAGACAGGGCTAATTAGATAGCGATTCTCAAAAAGTGTTTTATGAATTAGGCGGCTGACAAGGGACACACCAGGATGTGTGTGAACTTGTTTAATATACAGTAAGGATACACCGGTTCTCTATCATACAGGTACCGATAGAGCGGTGTTCGAAGCGTCTGGCCGAGGGATGGAATGTCGTTCACAGCAGGAAATTCGGTTCAAGAACAGAACTGTCAGATAGCGATTGTATATTGCTTCTAATACCCGGAGTATTGCGTAAGGATTGACGTACCGGGAAAGGACGTGCGTAGAGATATGGACGTCTGGGCATGAGTGATACCATAAACAGAGGAAGATTCCTAGCACTAGGTTCGAAAGAACCTCACCAAGTGTACGGAATCGGCGGTTCACACTAAACTCGTGAAAGACCTCGTTAAGTGTTCACTGCCCCAGTTAAAGACAATATTAAAAATGATTCAAAATGGAGGAAAGACACATGGCTCGTATTGCAGGTGTAGACTTACCAAGAGACAAACGTGTAGAAATCGGTTTAACTTATATCTATGGAATTGGAAGAACAAGTGCAAACCGTATCTTAGCAGAGGCAGGGATTGACCCAAGCACTCGTGTAAGAGATTTAACTAGTGAAGACGTAAAGAAAATCAGTGAAGTAATCGATGCAACTCAGGTTGTAGAAGGAGATCTTAGAAGAGAGATCCAGCTTAACATCAAGAGATTAAAAGAAATCGGATGCTATCGTGGAATCCGTCACAGAAAAGGACTTCCGGTACGTGGACAGAAAACTAAGACTAATGCAAGAACATGCAAAGGTCCTAAGAGAACTGTAGCAAACAAGAAAAAATAATTAATTAAGATTCGAAGAAAGTAGGTTAGTTTATAATGGCTAAAAAAGTTACAAAAAAAGTGACAAAGAAACGTGTCAAGAAAAACGTTGAACGAGGACAGGCTCACATTCAGGCATCTTTTAACAACACAATCGTTACATTAACAGATGCACAGGGAAATGCTCTTTCATGGGCAAGTGCAGGCGGTCTGGGATTTAAAGGTTCAAGAAAATCTACTCCATATGCAGCACAGATGGCAGCTGAGACAGCAGCTAAGGCAGCATTGATTCATGGATTGAAGACAGTAGATGTTTTCGTTAAAGGACCAGGTTCAGGAAGAGAAGCTGCAATTCGTGCATTGCAGGCTTGCGGAATCGATGTTGTAAGTATCAAAGACGTTACTCCGGTACCACATAACGGATGCCGTCCACCGAAACGTAGAAGAGTCTAGTGATTAAACGCGATTAATTTAGGAGGAAGCGAAAATGGCAGTAAATAGAGTTCCAGTTCTTAAAAGATGCCGTTCATTAGGTATGGACCCAATCTATTTAGGAATTAATAAAAAATCTAACAGACAGTTAAAAAGATCTAATAGAAAAATGAGCGAGTATGGTCTTCAGTTACGTGAAAAACAGAAAGCTAAATTTATCTATGGTGTTCTGGAAAAACCTTTCAGAAACTACTATGCAAAAGCAAAACAGCAGGATGGTATGACAGGTGAGAACCTGATGGTTATCCTTGAGTCCAGACTGGACAACGTAATGTTCCGTATGGGATTTGCTAGAACAAGAAAAGAAGCTAGACAGATTGTTGACCACAAACATGTACTTGTTAATGGTAAACAGGTGAACATTCCTTCTTACCTTGTAAAAGCAGGAGATGTTATTGAAATCAAAGAGAAAAACAAAGGTTCTCAGAGATACAAAGACATTCTTGAAGTAACAGCTGGAAACATGGTTCCTGACTGGTTGGAAGTTGATGCTGAAAACCTCAAAGGTGAAGTGAAAGAACTTCCTAAGAGAGAAGCAATCGATGTTCCTGTTGATGAGATGTTGATCGTCGAGTTATATTCTAAATAATAATTGGAATTAATATCGTATCCCTCAACATTTTTAAACCCATAAGGAGGGTCTGTGTAGTGTTTGATTTTAATAAACCGAATATTGAAATTACTGATATTTCAGAAGATAAAAAATATGGAAGATTCGTTGTAGAACCACTGGAAAGAGGTTACGGAATCACATTAGGTAACTCCATGAGAAGAATTATGCTTTCTTCTCTTCCTGGAGCTGCTGTGAGCTCTGTAAAGATTGACGGTGTTTTACATGAATTCAGTTCCATTCCAGGTGTAAAAGAAGATGTGGCAGAGATTATCATGAACTTGAAATCTCTTGCAATCAAGAATTCATCTGAATCTGATGAAGTGAAAACTGCTTATATCGAATTTGAAGGAGAAGGCGTTGTAACAGGTGCTGATATCCAGGCAGACTCTGATATTGAGATTATGAATCCTGAGCAGGTCATTGCTACTTTAAGTGGTGGTAAAGACAGCAAATTGTACATGGAAATGACCATTACAAAAGGCAGAGGATACGTGAGCGCAGACAAGAACAAGAGCGATGATTTACCAATCGGTGTAATTCCGATTGACTCTGTTTATACTCCAGTTGAGCGTGTCAACATGACTGTTGAGAACACTCGTGTAGGTCAGGTTACAGATTATGATAAACTGACATTGGATGTATGGACAAAAGGTACATTGCTTCCAGACGAGGCTGTCAGCCTTGCTGCGAAAGTACTCAGCGAACATCTGAAACTCTTTATTGATCTTTCTGAAGTGGCTCAGGCTGCAGAAGTTATGATTGAAAAAGAGGATGATGAGAAAGAAAAAGTTCTTGAGATGAGCATCGACGAACTTGAATTGTCAGTACGTTCCTACAACTGTCTGAAGAGAGCAGGAATCAATACAGTTGAAGAACTTACAAATAAAACATCAGAAGATATGATGAAAGTACGTAACCTTGGACGTAAGTCTTTGGAAGAAGTACTTGCTAAGCTTAAGGAACTTGGACTTGAGCTTAATTCCGGTGAGGAATAATTAGATTTGCTTAATATTTGAATTTCTGTCCGGTAAACCCGATGTGTGCGGACAGAGCATTTGATTAATAAGCCCGAAGACGCATAACCAAATGTAAATTATGGAGGATAAGAACAATGGCAAAATATAGAAAACTCGGCAGAACATCTGCTCAGAGAAAAGCCTTAATCAGAAACCAGGTAACAGCATTGTTGAACAATGGTAAAATCATTACAACAGAAGCAAAAGCGAAAGAGATTCGTAAAGAAGCTGAGAAGCTGATTGCTCTGGCTGTTAAAGAGAAAGATAACTTCGAAGAAGTTACTGTAAAAGCTAAAGTTGCTCGTAAAGACGAGAACGGTAAGAGAGTAAAAGAAGTTGTAGACGGAAAGAAAGTTACTGTTTATGATGAAGTTGATAAGACAATCAAAAAAGATATGCCTAGCAGACTTCACGCAAGAAGACAGATGGCTAAAGTTCTGTATTCTGTAACAGAAGTTCCTACAGCAGCTGCAGGAAAGAAGAAAAATACTAAGAAAGTTGATGTTGTAGACAAACTGTTTACAGAGATCGCTCCTAAGTATGCAGACCGCAACGGTGGTTACACAAGAATCGTTAAGATTGGCCAGCGTAAAGGTGACGCAGCTATGGAAGTTCTGATTGAGTTAGTTTAATTAGAATTTTTAAAGGATGGAAACGAAAGTTTCCATCCTTTTTTGTATTTAATGAGATGATAGCGTGCCTGGTGCGGAGTATGTGTGTGATATCTCTTTGTTTGAGAAACTTAAGTATAGAATTCTCTATTTTACACACTGTTAACAAATTAACGTTAAAAAAATAACAAAAAGGTATTGACAAAGTTTTAACAAAGAGATATACTGTACCTGTAATTAAGAAAGAGATATTCAATTACAGGAGGAATAATCGAGATGGCAAAGAAAAAAGAAGTTGTAGTACCTGAAATCGTAGACAGCGTAGAATCACTTGAAGCGAAAATGAAGGCAATGCGTGAAGCACAGAAAATATTCGCAACTTACAGCCAGGAACAGGTAGATAAAATCTTTTATGAGGCAGCTGTGGCAGCAAACAAACAGCGTATCCCGCTTGCTAAAATGGCAGTAGAAGAGACTCAGAGAGGTATCGTTGAAGATAAAGTAATTAAGAATCATTATGCAGCAGAGTATATTTACAATGCTTATAAAAATACAAAAACATGTGGAGTAATCGAAGAGGACCCTGCATACGGAATTAAGAAAGTTGCAGAGCCAATCGGATTGGTTGCAGCAGTTATTCCAACAACAAACCCGACATCAACAGCAATCTTTAAAACATTGATTTGCTTGAAGACTAGAAATGCAATCATCATTAGCCCTCATCCGGCAGCAAAAGCATGTACGATCGCAGCAGCAAAAGTTGTTCTTGAAGCAGCAGTAAAAGCCGGAGCACCGGAAGGAATCATCGGATGGATCGATACACCATCACTTGAACTGACAAACACAGTAATGAAAGATGCAGATATCATCCTTGCAACAGGTGGTCCGGGCATGGTTAAAGCTGCATACTCATCAGGAAAACCTGCACTTGGTGTTGGAGCTGGTAATACACCGGTTATCATTGATGATACAGCAGATGTGAGAATGGCAGTTAACTCTATCATCCATTCAAAAACATTTGATAATGGTATGATCTGTGCTTCTGAGCAGTCAGTAACAGTACTTGACAGCGTATACGAAGAAGCTAAGAAAGAATTTGAATATCGTGGATGCTACTTCTTGAAGAAAGGTGCAGAACTTGATAAAGTTCGTAAGACAATCATTATCAATGGTGCGCTCAACAGCAAGATTCCTGGAAAATCAGCATACGAAATTGCTAAACTTGCAGGTGTAAATGTTCCGGAGAATACAAAAATCTTAATCGGTGAAGTTGAATCTGTTGATATTTCAGAAGAATTCGCTCACGAAAAATTATCTCCAGTACTTGCTATGTACAGAGCAAAAACATTTGATGAAGCACTTGAAAAAGCAGCACAGCTTGTAGCTGACGGTGGATATGGACATACATCATCTCTGTATGTACATCCTGCTGAAAAAGAAAAAATCGCAAAACATGCAGCAGCAATGAAGACATGCCGTGTACTTATCAATACACCTTCTTCACAGGGAGGTATCGGAGACCTTTACAACTTCAAATTGACACCATCTCTTACATTAGGATGTGGTTCCTGGGGAGGAAACTCTGTATCTGAGAACGTTGGAGTAAAACATCTGATTAACATCAAGACAGTTGCTGAGAGGAGAGAAAATATGCTTTGGTTCAGAACACCTGAAAAGGTATACTTCAAGAAAGGTTGTATGCCGGTAGCACTCGACGAACTGGGAACAGTAATGCACAAGAAGAAAGCATTCATCGTAACAGACTCATTCCTGTACAAGAACGGATATGTTGCTCCGATCGAAGCAAAATTAGATGAGATGGGAATTCAGCATACATGTTTCTTCGAAGTAGCTCCAGACCCAACTCTGCAGTGTGCACAGAAAGGTGTAGACCAGATGAGAGCATTCGAGCCTGATACAATCATTGCACTTGGTGGTGGTTCAGCAATGGATGCAGCTAAAATCATGTGGGTAATGTATGAGCATCCGGAAGCTAACTTTGAAGATATGGCTATGGACTTCATGGATATCCGTAAGAGAGTATTTACATTCCCTAAGATGGGTGAGAAAGCTTACTTTGTAGCTATCCCAACATCTTCAGGAACAGGTTCAGAGGTTACTCCATTCGCAATCATTACAGATGCTGAGACTGGTGTTAAATGGCCAATCGCAGACTACGCTTTGCTTCCTAACATGGCAATCGTAGATGTTGACAATATGATGACACAGCCTAAGGGATTGACAAGTGCATCTGGTATCGATGTAATGACACATGCAATCGAGGCTTATGTTTCTATCATGGCTACAGACTACACAGATGGTCTTGCTATGAAAGCTGTTAAGATGGTATTTGAAAACCTTCCATCAGCATATGAGAACGGAGCAAATGATCCAAAAGCCCGTGAAGAGATGGCAAACGCTTCTTGTATGGCAGGTATGGCATTTGCAAATGCATTCCTTGGACTGAACCACTCAATGGCTCACAAACTTGGTGCATTCCACCACTTACCACATGGTGTTGCTAACGCTGTAATCCTGACTGAAGTTATGAGATACAATGCAGCAGAAGTTCCGACTAAGATGGGAACATTTTCTCAGTATCAGTATCCACATGCACTTGCAAGATATGCTGAATTAGGACGTTTTGCAGGATGCACAGGTAATACAGATGCAGAAGTATTTGAAAACTTCCTTGCTAAACTGGAAGAATTAAAAGATAAGATTGGTATTAAGAAAACAATTAAAGATTATGGTATCGATGAGAAATACTTCCTTGATACATTGGATGACATGGTAGAGCAGGCATTCAACGACCAGTGTACAGGAGCTAACCCAAGATATCCATTGATGAAAGAAATCAAAGAACTCTATCTGAAATGCTACTATGGTAAATAATATACCGGCATAGATAGACGATATATATTCCAAAGAGAAAGTGCAGTAGAAATTCTACTGTGCTTTTTCTTTGCATATTGAAAAGTATACATGAAAAGGTGTTGACAGCAGGTCGGATCTATAAAAGGAAGAAGCAAATATATTTTGATAAGCAAAATACAATGTGAGATTGCAAATAAATGTGAAAACATAATAATGTTAAAAAATAGACAATAATTCTTAACGAAAAAAGATTGTTAAAAATTATTAAAAAACTCTTTTATTTTCAGAAAAGTTGTTGTATAATAAAGCCAAGTTAAGAAAGAACCCAAACATAACT
Source organism: Schaedlerella sp. (assembly GCA_052272205.1). Taxonomy (GTDB): domain Bacteria; phylum Bacillota; class Clostridia; order Lachnospirales; family Lachnospiraceae; genus Schaedlerella. The sequence continues at coordinate 24,211 of DAVZKO010000039.1, forward strand.
GTAAAAAATAAGAATATTGGGCAGTTATAAGCAATCAATTTATAAATAGGAGGCATGACTTATGAAACTGGAAAACAAAAAATTAATCGTAAAACGTTCCTACAAAGAAGTTTATAAATGTGATGAGGGAATCGTAAAGATATTCGAGAAAGAACATCCGAAGGCTGCGGTATTTAACGAAGCATTGAATACAGCAAGAGTGGAAGCTACAGGACTGGATATCCCACAGATTAAAGAAGTATCGGAAGTGGATGGTAAGTGGGCAATTCTGATTGAATATAAGAATGGCACTACATTGGAAGAGATGATGGAATCTGATAAAGGAAACCTGCAGAAATACATGGAAGATTTTGTAGACTTACAGTTGGAAGTACATAGTAAAAAGTCACCTCGATTGAATAAATTAAAAGATAAACTTGCAAGCCAGATTAATGGGCTGAAAGATTTGGATGCAACAACAAGATATGAATTGCTGACAAGATTGGAAAGTATGCCAAAGCATGATAAGCTTTGTCATGGAGATTTCAATCCGACCAACGTGATCTATGGTAAGAATGGTAAGATGACAATCGTTGACTGGGCGCATGCAACACAGGGCAATGCAGGTGCAGACGCAGCGATGACATATTTATTGTTTGCACTGAAGGATCAGGAAAAGGCAGATTTATATATGAAGATTTACTGCAAGAAGAGTGATACGGCAAGACAGTATGTAGAGCAGTGGCTTCCGATTGTAGCAGCAGCTCAGCTTGCCAAAGAGAATGAGTTAGAAAAAGAATTCCTGATGAAGTGGATTGATGTTGTAGATTATCAGTAGAGAAAAGAAACTGTTATAAAAAAAGCAAGTACCGATTTTCATTGTCAGTGGCATTAGCCGGATAATGAAAGTCGGTACTTTTGGTTTGACAGGAAATTCCGAAGAAACTTCCTGTTAAATAAAAGGTAGAGATTCCAATCGTATCTCTTTGTTAATATCGAGTTGTATTTACCAGCTCTGGAAGAATACATTTCCACCGATGTTTGTACCGGAATGACCGGATCCGGCATACAAGAAATAATAACAATCTGCTACGGCAGCAAGTCTTGCTCCGTTTATCGCATCTTGAGCTACCTGGTAAGACAGAGAAGTAGGACCGGCTGATAATATGTAATCCATTCGACCGGAGAATACCGGTTCAAACTGTCCTGACTGATAGACAACTCCGGATATCGTATTCGGGAAACGAGAATCGTTGACACGATTCATAATAACAGTTGCAACAGCAAGCAGGGAATTGTAATCCTGATATGCTTCACACTGGATAATACCGGCAAGAACATCTAATTCACTTTTACTCGCAGAAGTTGAACCATTATTGATCACACCGCCGGAACTGCTGTTACCGCTATCAGAACTACCGGTGTTTGAACTGTTGCCTGTTGTTGTATTGTTATTGGAAGAAGTATCAGTTTGTGCAACCTGCTGTGCAGCTTTGGCGGCAGCTTCCTGTTCTGCTTTTGCCTTTGCAGCAGCTTCTGTATCTGTATC
>DAVZKO010000040.1:0-25535 GCA_052272205.1 Schaedlerella sp.
TGCAGTAGTGGTTGAAGCAAGAATCCCCCTGCTTTAGCTGTGGGGAGTGTCAAGATAATAACCAGAAAGGAAATTCATATAATATGAAAAAAGTTGTAAAAAGTATCGTTGCTATAGCAATCGTTATCTGTGCAATATTAGGATTATCTGCTTATAGCAGCAGTGAACGTGTGAATGCACAAAATCAGATAAAACCGTCACTTACAATAGAGAATACAACCATGTTTGAGTTTGAAAACGTGGAAGTGCAGTTGAACAAAGATCAGACAATTGAGCTCGGAACGATCGGGAAAGGCGAGCGCGTTAATATTCCGATTCAAGAGGATGCAGACCCGATTGTATCGACTAAGATTCAGGGATATAATAAGATCCTTGGTAATTTTGCAGGCTCGGTTACCGGCTGGGTGAAAGGCGGAACTGAGATGCAGATTTGTCTGAATGAAAATGCGAAGGTGTATATAACTTCGAATGTTGAGGCGGAAGATTAAGAACTTTTAAATTGTTTTGGAGGCATTCCGACTATTCGCTTAAACACCGTAATAAAATAATTATAATCATTAAACCCACACTCATACGCAACCTCCGCAAGGGAGAGTTCAGGGGATTCAATCAAGAGTTCCTTGGCTTTCTCGATACGGAGTTTTCTTATATATTCAGCAATTCCAATTCCGTAATTTTGCTTTGCAATTTCATAAATCTTCGTTTTCCCGATACCAAAATGCTGTGCAATACTGACTGCATCGATTTTTTCGGTATAGTGTTCTTGAATATATTCATCAATCTGCACAGGGAGTTCCTGCTGGCGCAGAGAAACCATTCGTTCCATACACAAAAATGAAGCAACTGCTTTCATAATGTGTGAAGCAGAGGAAATATATTCTTCTGGTATGATCGGCTGTTTTTCGCAGGCGGCTTTCAGTTCTGAAAGAGATACATCATAATTCTTACATAAATTCTGAATGGTATTCCATCCCTCTTCAAAAGAAGGATAGGAAAATACATGTCCGAACAAAAGATATCCAATCACAATATTCCCCATACGAATCGGAGCAATGCTTTCGGTCAGACCTGCATGACAGCGGTAAGTATAAGAGGCGTTTCGCTTTGCTGCAATCTCGCAGGCATGTTGGTCGCAGGTATGACATTTTGCGGCGCAACTGGAGGACTGACGGATTAATTTGCAAAATGGTGCGATGTCTGCGGGATAAGAAATCAACTCCTGGAAGGAATCATCGAAGACGGTGATTCGTATCTGGGTTAATCGATAAAAATCTTTTAATAAAGAGTCAAGTTTGGCGATATCAAAACTGGAAATCATGAGAAATATCTCCTTTTCTGCAAAAAAATCATGTCTTAAAAACAAGTTCATTTTAAATCCCAAATTGGAATCAAAATAGATTCGTATTTTCTTAAAATCATATCATACTCGCGAACAAAATCAAAGTAATTAGAACAAAACCCTATATAAATCAAGTTTTAAACTCACTACAATAGATAGTAAGAAAACGGAAATAAAAACGAGAGGTGAACGTGTATGTTAGCAACATTAAACGATGTAATGAAAATTGCGGAGGAGAAAAAGATTGCAGTGGGGTCTTTTAATACTCCGAATCTGGAAGGAATCCAGGCAGTGATTGAAGCGGCAGAAGAACTGGAATTACCGGTAATTATCCAATTTGCACAGTGCCACGAACCTTGGATCCCACTCAAAACCATTGGACCGATCATGGTAGAAGCGGCAAAGAAAGCAACTGTTCCGGTATGTGTACATCTCGATCATGGAGAGACGTTGGAATATCTTCAGGAGGCACTGGATATTGGATTTACAGCAATTATGTACGATGGTTCGGTTCTTCCATATGAAGAGAACCTTGCGAACACAAAGAAGGCTGTTGAGATGGCTGCAAAGACCGGTGCATCGGTAGAAGCAGAACTTGGCTCTATGGGAAAACGTGAATCAGGAGCAGGAGACGGAAGCGGAGCGGAAGATGAGACGAAGATTTATACAGATCCTGAACAGGCAGCTATCTTTGTCAGGGAGACAGGAATTGATGCGTTGGCCTGTTCATTCGGAACCACACATGGGATCTATCTGACAGAGCCTCGTTTGGATTTTGATGTTGTAAAAAAAGTTCGTGAAAATACAGGAAATATTCCGGTTGTTATGCATGGAGGCTCCGGTGTCAGTGCGGAGGATTACCACAAAGCGGTTGATGCCGGTGTACGCAAAATTAATTATTTTACATACATGGACAAGTCCGGTGGAAATGCAGTGAAGGAATATCTGGATTCTGTCAATGAAAATGAGCCGATTTTCTACTCTTCTATTGTGGAGGCAGGAAGAAAAGCGATGAAAGAAAATGTAAAATCAGCAATGCAGTTATTTGCAAAGATGAAATAGAAATGCAGAAATAAGATAAAAAGTGGAAACGAAAATAATTTATGAAAATCGCAGTGCAATGAGAATTGCAAATAAATAGGAGGACGAGACTATGGCAAAGAAAATGACATTTGCATTGGCATTTTGTAATAGAGGATTTATGCCGGGTGAATTAATCTATGGGGCAAGAGAGGATATGATCGAAGCGGTCACAAAGGCAGGATATGACTATATCGCAATGGATGCAGAATTGACAAGATATGGTGGAATCGAGACAAGAGATGAAGGACTGCTCTATGCGAAATGGTTGAAAGAGCATGAGGGTGAATATGACGGAGTTATCTTCTCTATGCCAATCTTTGCAGATGAAAATGGTGCAATCACCGCACTTCAGGATGCAGGAGTCCCGATTTTGATGCAGGCATACCCGGATGAGATTGGTAAGATGGATTTTGCACATAGAAGAGATGCATTTTGCGGAAAATTCTCCGTGACAGATGTATTTACACAGTATCAGGTTCCATTTACCGTATTGAAGCCACATGTTGTGCACCCGCTGTCCGATAAATTCCAGGAGAACTTACGAGACTTTGCAGCAATCTGTCGTGTCGTAAATGGGATGAAACGATTCACAATCGGATGCATCGGAGCGAGAACGACTGCATTCAAGACAACTCGTTTTGATGAAGTAGGACTTCAGAAAAATGGAATCACAGTAGAATCATTTGACCTGTCAGAGTTGATTTTCAAAGTAAATGAAAAAGCAGATGATGACGAGAAAGTACAGGAAAAAATCAAAGTTTTGGAGAACTATACAGACTTTACAAAAGTACCGGAACGCAACAAACTGACACTGGCAAAAATCTCTGTTGTAATTGATGAGTATATTGAAGAATATCATCTGGATGCAATTGCATTGCGTTGCTGGAATGAGATGGAGACAATCCTGCGTGTATGTCCATGCGTACTTCTGTCAGAACTGAATGACCGAGGAATTGCAGCTTCCTGCGAGATTGATCTTACCTCGGCAATTTCTATGCGTGCAATGCAGCTTGCAAGTGAGCAGCCGACAGCGGTTCTGGATTGGAATAATAACTACGGGGAAGAAGAGGATAAATTAATTTTGTTCCACTGTGGCTCCTGCGCTCAGAGTTTGATGACAGAGAAGGGAACAGTTACAGAGCACAAGATGTTTGCCAAAGGTGATCCGGGAAGCGGATGGGGAACAAATGAAGGAAGAATCCGTCCGTTTAAAACAACGATTTCAAACTGCCTGACTGTCGATGGCAAGATTAAGATATATGCGTCCGAAGCAGAATTTACAGATGACCCGATTGAAGCAGCATATTTTGGATGTGCGGGAGTCTGCGAGATTCCAAATATGGAAGATAAACTGATCCGTCTGGCCAGAGGTGGATTCAAACATCATACCTGTGTCGGAGTCGGTCATATGAAAGACATTCTGAAAGAAGCATTTGTAACCTATCTTGGATATGATTGGGTGGATATTGATTAAAAAAAGAATCGGATAAGAAGATGGATGAACAAGGAGTTGTGCGGTTATGGTACAGCTCCTTATGAAAATAAAGAAGAAACAGAGGTGAAACGCATATGAAAATCGCAGGACTGGATATTGGGACAACAGGATGTAAATGTACGGTATTTGATGAACAGGGAAAATATCTTGGTAAGGCATATCGGGATTATCCGGTGCGTAGGGCTGTTGGTGGACATGAGGTAGATGTTTCTGTGGTCATGGAAGGTGTATATGCAGTTCTTGAAGAGATGGCAAAAGCGTATCCGGATATTGCGGGAATCGGTGTCACAAGTTTTGGTGAGACATTTGTCATGACGGACGAAGAGGGAAAGCCACTTCACACAGCCATGTTATATACAGATCCGAGAGGAAAAGAAGAATGTGAAGTGTTGATACAGCAATTTGGCGCAGAAAATATAGCAGCAATGACGGGACTTCGCCCGCACCAGATGTACAGCATTTCCAAAATGATGTGGTTGAAGAAAAATCGACCGGAGGTATATGAAAAGGCGGTTTACATTTTTCTGATGGAAGATTTTGTTGTTTATCATCTGACAGGAAAACGACAGATTGATTATTCATTGGCGACTCGGACGATGGCGTTTGATATACAGAAGCTTACGTGGTGTAAGGAAATGTTTGAGGCAGCGGGGATTGATGTCGATAAGATGTCACCGGTTGTTCCGACCGGAACAGATGCGGGAGTGGTTACAATCGAGATTGCGAATCGCACCGGTTTGAATACATCAACCCACATCGTATCTGTCAGTCATGATCAGATTGCGGCAGCAGTAGGAGCGGGCGTATTTGATTCGAAAGTGGCGGTCGACGGAGCCGGAACAGTAGAATGCATTACCACAATTTATGACAGTATACCGGATGTAAAGAAGATGTATGAAGGGTATTTTGCAATTGTTCCCTATGTTGTACCGGGCAAATATGTGGCGTATGCATTTTCCTATACCGGCGGAGCATTACTGCAATGGTGTGTCGATACGATTGCGAAAGAAGAAAAGCGGTTCGCGAAGGAACATGGTATTTCAGTAAATGAATATCTGGAACAGAACTATAACGAGCAACGAGGAAAAGATGCGCCAAGTAATCTGCTTGTGCTTCCTCATTTCGCAGGAGCGGCAACCCCATATATGGATAATGGCTCAAAAGGAGCGGTTATCGGGTTGACAATGGACAGCACAGCCGCAGATATTTATCGGGGATGCATGGAAGGTGTTGTATATGAAATGCTGCTAAATACGCAGAGATTGATAGAAGCCGGTTGTCCATTTGTTAAAATGCATGCGACCGGTGGAGGGGCACGTTCCGGCGAGTGGATGCAGATGAAAGCTGACATGCTCAACGTTCCGATCACAGCATTGAAAACAGTGGATGCAGGAACGGTTGGAAGTGCGATGCTGACAGGAATTGCGACGGGAGTCTTTGAAGATTTGAAAGATGCGGCAGCCCATATGGTGGAGAAAACGACAGAGTATATACCAAGAGAAGAGATGCATGAGAAATATTTGGAAATCTTCAGTCGTTATGAGAACGTGTATCAGGCAGTGCGGCCATTAGTATAAAAACGGTTTGGTAATCGTAGCTACATCAAAGATGATATGCTATCGAAAAGAGATGGAAAGGAAGTGGATTATTATGAATCCATATATAGGACACGAAACGCAGGTAAGTGGTGTGGAAGAACACAGACTGGTCGGTGGAAAAGGTGACGGGATGCGCCTGTATGAAGTGAATAACGGAAAAGGACTGGAGCTGACACTTTCGCCGGATCGAAATGGGGATATCACAAGGCTTCGATACAAGGGAATCAATATGAGCTATTTTTCACCTTGTGGGTATGTGGCTCCGGCGTACTATGACAAGAACGGTTCAAACTGGTTGCAGTCATTTACCGCAGGATTTCTGACAACTTGTGGGTTGCAGGCAGTGGGAACTCCTTGTGTAGATGAAGGGGAGGAACTGCCTCTGCATGGTTCGATTGCCAATCAGCCATGTGCACAGAGTTATTGGCAGGAGGATGAAGAGAAAATTGCAATTCACAGCATTACAAAAGATGAAGTGATCTTCGGAAGAAAACTGACACTTACGAGGACAATCGAAGTGTCAAAAGCAGAAAATAGATTTTCGATTCAGGATAAGATTGAGAATACCGGAAGCAGGAAAGAACCTGTGGAGATTCTCTATCATATGAATATGGGATATCCGCTTCTGGATGAAGACAGCATTGTGACGATTCCATCTGTGGAGGTTACTGCGAGAGATGAGCATGCACAGGAAGATATTGCAAACTGGATGCATATGGAGGAACCGCAAGGGGATTATCAGGAGCGATGTTATTATCACAAGTTTGCAGGAAAAGATGGCAAGGCAAGTATCTACCAGCCGAAATTACATTCAGGACTTGAGATTACATTTGATGCAGAAAAGCTCGACGGATTTGTGGAATGGAAGATGATGGGAGTCCGCGATTATGTTCTTGGATTGGAATGTGGAAATTGTTATCCGGATGGCAGAGATGTGATGAGAAAAACGGGAATATTGAAGTTTCTGGAGATTGAGGAGAGTGTGAGTTATCAAGTTGATGTGAGGATGATAGATTAGAACGTGTTTGAAAAGTATTCTTGCAAATTGTAATACATATTTTGTTGGAAGGTTTTTGAAAACACGCTCTGTAAAGAGAACAGGAGTGTAATATAGATGTCTGATTGCCGGTTTTCCACTTTATGAAAAATCAGCAGAAGAATTGAAGGAACAGGCAAAATCGGTGTTAGATTTTGCAAAAAGTCTGGATGTAGAAATGTTAATGGTCATCCCAGGACGATATGATGAAAATGAAAAGCAAATATTGAGACGGATGACCCGCGAGCAGATGATGGAAAAAGCAGTGATCGGGTATCAGGCAATCGTTGAGGTTGCGAAAAAATATGAGATTCTGGTTGGATTTGAAAATACACCACAGAATATGAAACCATTGGCATCAGCGGAAGATTGTGAATATCTGCTGGAACATGTACCGGGTTTGGGACTGATTTTTGATACCGGTAATTTCAAGGTTGCAGATACATCCTGCGACGAGCTTGAGATTTACGAAAGATTGAAAAAATATATTGTCCGTGTACATTTAAAGGATGTTGTAGTGGGTGCATTTGAATCTGGCGAGCGCTGTGTAGATGGCAACATGATTCGATGTGTACCATCCGGAAGTGGCGTGATTCCAATCAAAGAATTGATACATCGTATGCAAAAAGATGATTATAAAGGTGCACTCGCAGTTGAGTATTCTGCACCGCAGGAAATTCATGGAGAAGAGCATATCGATATGGTGAAAATCTATGTGGACTATATTACAGGATGTCTCGAAGGAGAACCATTTCAGACAAAATATGGGCAGATAGAGGGAATTGAAAAATTAGTATCACGAATGTTCTTTGGAACAGCCACATTACCGATGCTCAAAGGCGAGAATGTAAATTATCTGTTGGATGCGGCTATGACTTATGGAATCAATGCATTTGATACAGCCAGAGGATATGGTGCAGCCGAAAATTCATTAGGACAGTGGATCAAAGATCGCAATAATCGGGAGCGGGTCGTAATTTTGAGCAAATGCGGAAATTGTGCGTTGGATGGTTCCGTTTGTGTGAATCGTGAAGTGATAGAGAAAGAGCTGGAAGAAAGTCTGAAAGCATTGCAGACGGATTACATTGATATTTATTTATTGCACAGAGATGATCCGAATACTCCGGTAAGCGAGATTATCGATACACTGAATGAAGTACAGGGATCCGGAAAAGTCAAGATATTTGGAGTATCAAACTGGACGACAGAAAGAATTGATGAGGCAAATGCTTATGCAAGTGCACATGGAAAGAGAGGCTTTACAGTTTCAAGCCCGAACTTTGGACTTGCGGAGCAGATTACAGATCCATGGGGCGGTGGATGCGTGACAATTACCGGAGAAGAGAATGCATCTGCGAGAGCATGGTATCGCAAGAATCAGATGCCGGTGTTGGCATATTCCAGTCTGGCAAGAGGTCTGATGTCAGGAAAGATTCAGAGTAGTCAGGAAGAACAGGCAGCAGAACTCTTAGACCCATTTTGCGTAAAAGGGTATGCATGCCATGAGAATTTTGAGAGACTGGCACGATGTGAAGAACTTGCAGAGAAGAAAGGATGCAGTGTGTCGCAGTTGGTAGTTGGATGGATGTTCACGCAGGGAATGGATGTGTATGCACTGGCTAGTACGACGAGAGTGGCGAGGTTGAAGGAGAATCTGAAAGCGTTGTATGTGGAAATATCGGAGGAGGAAGGGAAGTATTTGAATTTGGAAGAGTGAATATCAGCATGCAGGGATTGAAGATTGTTGTTAAAGGCGAGTAAGAATAAAATTTTGTATTAAAATATTTAGGACAAATATTCTTTGAGGAAATGTCGGGAATATTTGTCCTTATTGTTATACCAACAACCATTTCCAAATAGGAATTACCTCAATATTGATTCCATCGCAATCAATAACCGCTTCTTCGCTATTAGTAATGAGAATACATTTGGCGTTGGGGATAAAATTATTTAGCTTCACAAAGGCTCTGGTTTCACGTTCTCTTGTATCTATGTTATCCAGAACCTGCATACTGACCTGGATAGCAAGATTTTCTAATGGTACATAAAAGTCAATTTCTACATTATTCTCAAAGAAATAGACATTTTCGGTACCATAACGCCGTATTAGTTCGATTGCAACAAGATTTTCCAGCTGAGCAGATTTGCAGTCTAGCAGCATAAGTCCTAGAAGTCCGGTATCCATAAAGTAATACTTAGGAGAAGTCTCTTTTTTTACAAGTTTGGCAGCATAGTTTTGCAGAGTAAAGAGCAGGTAGGAGTCTGTCATATAGCTGACATAGTTTATTACGGTTTGTTTACCGATAGACATTCCGCTACTTTTTAATATATTAGTCAGTCGGTTATACGATAAAGGTTTTGTGACAGATTCTGCAATTTTCTTTAGGATTAGCCTTATTGCAAAATCATTGGTGATTTTATTTCTGGTTATAATATCACCGAGATATACAGTTTGATAGATGCTGTTTAAAAAAGCTCGTTTATTTCTTATCTCAACTAATTCTGGAAATGCTCCATAGGTTACATATTTGTTATATTGATTTTGGACATCTGCCCTGTCTTTGGTGCTAATAACATCCAGGTAATTTTTTGTCATATTATTTGCAATAAGATATTCAGAGAAAGAATATGGATAAATATTCATAATAACAAAACGCCCACCTAAAGTGGAAGCTATTTCGCTACTTAGCATTTTACTATTACTACCGGTAATGTTGATTCGATACTTCATATCCGCAATTCTGCGAACGAACTTTTCCCATCCGTTAATGTTTTGAACCTCGTCTAAAAATAAATATGGTTTGACATCAGTTCCGGATAGTTCTAATCCGATTTCTAAAATGAGATTTAGATCTTCAGCAGTCATTTCCAAAAGACGCTCATCTTCAAAATTTACATAAACAATTTGGGACAAGGGAATTCCATCGGCTTCTAATTGTTTTATTTGTTGATACATCATATATGACTTTCCGGTTCTTCTGATACCAACAAAGCAATAATTGACATTGGTTTCTAGAGAATACTGTCTTGTTATTAATGGATTGGTGAGATAAATATCTTTTTGATCAATCATGATTTGTTTTAAAGTATCTCGATTCATAATATATGTCACCTCTTTCTATATGAGATAATTATATATCAATATTGTCTTGTGTACAAGACAATATTATGAGTAAATTGTCCTGTGCGATGAGGATAGAGATATAGATAGTATATGCGTATTGATGGGGATTATAACAGGGACCAGACAGGCATCCCTGTCTGGCTCACTAATCCCGTCCCTATCTGGTTCCTTATATATTTTTATAAGTAATAATTATAAATAGTATAAAAATTGTTGTTGAAGAATTGTTATAACCATGTTATATTAAATCTTGTAATAGATAAGAGGTATTACCTTATACTTTAAAGAACGAAAATATATTTTAAAAGGAGTACAAAAAATATGAAACAGTCACATGAATACTATTTAGAGCGTTGTATCGAAGTTTCAAAACATTCACGCGAAGCAGGGAACACACCATTTGGAGCATTACTTGTTGATGCAGAAGGAAACATTTTGATGGAACAGGAGAATGTAGAAATCTCAACACACAAAGCAACAGGACATGCAGAAACTCAGCTTGTTGAGAGAGCATCTATGGAATATAGCAAAGAATTTTTATGGAATTGTACATTATATACAACAGCAGAGCCATGTGCAATGTGTGCAGGAGCAATGTACTGGGCAAATATCGGAACTGTTGTATATGCAATGACAGAAAAAGATTTGCTGGCGCTTACAGGTTCAGATGAGCAGAATCCGACATTTGATCTTCCATGTCGCGAAGTATTTGCACGTGGACAGAAAGATATTACTGTTATCGGACCTTTCCCAGAGTTGGCACCGAAGGCAGCAGGGGTTCATAAGGACTACTGGAACAATTAAACAGCAAAAATAAAAGACAATGGAATGAAGACGTGAGGGCAGAAGAATGGAAAAAGAAAAGCAGATAGATAAAGAATATTCACTTTCTACCGTACCACAGGAAGAACGTAAAAGTTACGCCAGCTTGACAATTATCTGGATGGGATTTGTATTTGTAGTAACAAGTATGATGGCCGGAGGAGGTTTGGCAGAAGGATTAGACTTCCAACATATTTTGTTAGCTACTTTAATAGGAAATGTTTTTCTTTGCCTGATTGCATGTTTGGTAAGTTATATTGCATGCAAGACGGGATTAACATTTGCACTGATGACAAGATACAGTTTTGGTGAAAAAGGATCACGAATCGCATCCTTCTTTGTACCAATCGTAAACCTTGGTTGGTATACGATACAGGCTGCAACATATGGACATTTTGTTGCAACAGTTCTTCATTGTGGACAAGTTGGAGAGTACATCTGCATGGCATTAAGTGCAGTAATCATGGGAATTTTCTCGTTTAAAGGAATCAAAGCAATTACAATCCTTGGATATGTTGCAATTCCGGCAATCATTTTCCTTTCTCTTGGAACATCACTTAAAGGAATCAATATGGTTGGTCTGGCAGGAGTAATCGGATTTACACCAGAAGGAAGCATTTCACTTGGAAGCGGAATCACAGCAATTATCGGAACATGGATTCTTTCTACAGCAACATGTATTGCAGACATCATGCGTTATGCAAAATCGACAAAAGCTGCAATAGGAGCAACTTTGACAGGTCTTTTGATCGGTAATGTATTTATGATTTTGTGTGGAGCAATTACAACAATTGCTGTTGGAACCAGCGATTTGACAGAAGTTCTTCTTGCTATGGGACTTGTTATTCCAAGTTTAATTCTGATGACAACAAATATTTTTACAACAAATGCATCAAACCTGTATTCAACATCATTGAACTTGTCAAATGCATTGAAAACAGACAGAAAGAAGATTATTGTTGTATTGCTTGTTCTTTCTGCATTAGCTACACTGACAAAACCATATCAGATTGGCTTCCTGTTCAGTTTTCTTGATCTGCTCGGAACAGTTGTGCCACCACTTGCAGGAATAATCCTGGTAGATTTTTATTTGCTTCATAAAAAGAACTATCCAATGCTCGAAGAAACAGAGTTTAAGAACTTTAACGTAATGACTTGGATTTCATGGGTTGTTTCTATTGTTTTAGCAAATGTTCTTCCTATTGGATTACCATCTTTGACAGGACTGGTTCTCGGCGGAGTTATTTACTTCATTTTAATGAAATTAACAGGCAAAAAAGTATTCAGAAAAATAGGAGAATAAGCCAATGAAAAATATGTTAAAATATAAGATTGCAGCTTTGATCGGAATTATATTAATGGGATGTGGATCTTTTATGACATGTCTTTCTACATCCGCAGGTGTTGTCATGGCAGGAAATGTATTATTGGTGATAAGTATGGTTATCACAATCTATGCATTCAGTGTGTGGCAGCCGTAGAGGTAATGTTTAGTGTAATACAGTAGAATAAAAAGATAATCAAAATTGTTACTGTTCAGTTGATGGGCAGTAACATTTTTTTGCGATTTAAAATGGCGAGATGCGTTGCAGGTCACAGATACTGTAAATAGTAACCTATTAGGTGTATAAAAAGCATGATTCAACTGGAAATGCTTGACGATATGTATTAGATGCGAGTATGATTTTAAGTAGGAGATGAAACAGTATGGCGATTAAAAAAGTAAAGAAATTAGATTTAAAACAGACAGTAAAGGACATGCTGCTGGATCATGTTTCGCAGATGGATCTTTCTGTAGAAACAAAGCTTCCAAGAGAAGAGGAGTTGGCACTTATGTTTGGTGTCAGCCGTATTACAATCCGTAGTGTTCTGGATGATCTTGCAAATGAAGGAATAATTACAAGAAAACATGGAAAAGGAACCTTCGTAAATCCTGTATCAGCAGGGATTCGAGTTAGTTTTAACCCAGTTATGCATTTCTCAGATATGATTCGAAACAGTGGATATATACCGTCTGTCAAGATTATTGAATGTCGTACGGAAGCTGCCTCTAAAGAAGTAGCAATGGCATTGAAAATAAAAGAAGGGCAGGATGTTATCGTCTGTGTAAAGGCATTTTTCGCAGATGATAAGTTATGTTCTATTGTGCAGGATTATGTAGATATAGAATTGCTGCCGGATTATGAAGATATGACAACAGAGGATATGGATTCCTTGTTTTATTATATTTATCATAAAACCGGACATACGATTCAATGGGACAAGACAGAAATTCAGGTAATCTACAGTAAGGAAATTCCGGAAATACATCATATTGTAAAAAAATATGGCGGGGATGATAAATCTTATCTTCTGCTCAAAGGTATTAATTATGATGAAAGAGACAGAGAAACATTGTATGCATTGGAGTATGTGGATACGGATTTGATAAAGTTTAATCAGATACGGAAGAAGGTAATTACGTATTCATAGAACCAGACAGGGATGCCAGACAGGGACGGAGTTTAGTGGCTTTTTGCTATGCAAAAAAGCCACTAAACTCCGTCCCTGTCTGGCTAAGAAATCATTTTAAGAAAAGCTTCGTGGACTCGCGTGTCCTGATCTAACTCAGGATGAAACGCGAAGGCCATTTGGTTCTTATACTTCACTCCGACAATACGGTCCTGTACAATGCTGAGCATTTCGGGTGTGCATCCGGTATTGTCTGTATATACGGTTTCGACATATGGGGCACGGATGAATGTCATTGGGATTTTACCAATTCCGTTAGCATTTGCCTCAGTATGAAAACTTCCAAGCTGGCGGCCGTAGGCATTTCGCTTGACAGTCATAGGTATTGTTCCGAAATAGGATTCCTCTTGTTCTGCGATATCAGAAGCGAGAAGAATCATTCCTGCACAGGTGGCAAGAACAGGCAGACCGGATTGGATTTTTTCTTTTAAAGGTTCGAACATACCGAGATCTTTCAAAAGCTTGCCCTGGACGGTGCTTTCACCGCCAGGAAGGATAATTCCATCAAAATCTTTTTGCAGATCAGAAAGTTGCCGGAGTTCAATTGTATCAACGCCAAGTTTCTGAAGCATCTGTTCATGTTCTATGAATGCTCCTTGCAGAGCCAGTACTGCGATTGTCATTTTATTTTCCTCTTTCTGCCATAAGAAGCTCGATTTCCTGTTCATTGATACCGACCATAGCTTCACCAAGATCAGAAGAAAGTTCAGCAATCCGTTTTGCATCTGTATAGTTTGTAACAGCCTGTACGATAGCAGCGGCACGTTTAGCAGGATTTCCTGATTTAAAGATACCGGAACCAACAAAGACACCTTCGGCACCTAACTGCATCATAAGAGCGGCATCGGCAGGAGTTGCAACACCGCCGGCAGCAAAGTTTACAACTGGAAGTTTTCCGTTTTCGTGAACATAAAGAACGAGCTCATAAGGAACCTGTAGTTGTTTAGCTGCCTCAAAGAGTTCATCTTCACGCATGCTTACTAATTTGGAAATTTCGCTGTTCATTTTACGCATATGGCGGACAGCCTGAACAATATCTCCTGTTCCAGGTTCTCCTTTTGTACGAATCATGGAAGCACCCTCGTTGATACGTCTAAGAGCCTCGCCAAGATCTTTCGCACCGCAGACAAATGGAACATCAAACGCTCTTTTATTAATGTGATAGACATCATCAGCAGGTGATAAAACTTCACTTTCATCGATATAGTCAATCTCAATTGCCTGAAGAACCTGGGCTTCTGCAAAATGTCCAATTCTGCATTTAGCCATAACAGGGATAGAGACAGCTTCCTGGATTCCTTTAATCATTTTCGGGTCGCTCATGCGGGAAACACCACCAGCGGCACGGATGTCAGCTGGAATTCTTTCCAGTGCCATAACAGCACATGCACCTGCCGCTTCTGCAATCTTTGCCTGTTCCGGAGTTGTGACATCCATAATTACTCCACCTTTTAACATCTGTGCCAGATTTTTATTCAGTTCATAACGTTCATTTGTTATATTCATTTTTAAAATCTCCATTTCTTTACTAATTTGATGAGTAACAGTATAATAATAAAGTGACTATATAAAAATACTCAGTTTCAATATATTCAAAAAGGTCAGAATGGAGAAATAACTAGATATGTTGACATATAATTTTGAAAATATAGGGTCAGATACCCTCTATGAATATTTGTATAAATCTATAAAAAATGACATTATTCAAGGGAAAATCAAGAGTGGGGAGAAGCTTCCATCGAAGCGTGCACTTGCAAAAAATCTGGCTGTAAGTGTGATTACTGTAGAAAATGCTTATGGACAGCTTGCAGCAGAAGGATATATTTATTCTGTGCCAAAGAGCGGATTCTATGTGGCAGATTTGCGTGATGATAGAATGAAAAATGAAAAGTGGTTATCAGGAAATAGAATTTACATGGATAAATTAAGTCTCACTGGCGGTGAGAACGCTTATATTGCAGATTTTACAAGTAATCAGACAGAACAAAGCGCATTTCCATTTTCCATTTGGACAAAAACGATGCGTACAGTAATGAATGATTATCAGACAGAACTGATGCTCAATCCACCATGTGGAGGTGTAATGGAATTAAGACAAAGTATTTCAGATTATTTGAAAGCATTTCGAAATATGAATGTGCGACCGGAACAGATTGTTATCGGAGCCGGAACAGAATATTTGTCTAGTCTTTTAATCCAGCTCTTGGGAAAAGATTTGAATTATTCGGTTGAAAATCCGGGCTATCATAAGATAGCAAAAATCTATCGAAGTATGGGGGTTTCCTATGAGTATATAGAAATAGAAGAAGATGGACCGAAGGTAGAAGAACTGGAGCAAAAAGAAATCAATGTGATACATTGTTCCCCATCTCATCATTATCCGACCGGAAGAGTGATGCCGATCAGTAAACGTTATGAATTGCTTGGGTGGGTGACAAGAGCGAAAAATCGCTATATTATAGAAGATGAATATGATAGTGAACTTAGACTAAATGGTAAACCAATACCATCACTTCAGAGCATTGATGTGTCTGGAAAAGTGATATATATGAACACATTTTCAAAGACTTTGTGCTCAACAGTGCGAATTAGTTATATGGTGCTGCCAGATGAATTGACTGAGCGGTTTTATAGAGAACTTTCTTTTTACTCTTGTACGGTCTCAAACTTTGAACAGTATACGTTGGCACAATTTATGAATTCAGGTGCATTTGAAAAACATATTAACCGTTTAAGAAATCATTATCAACAGAAGAGAGATAGAATTTTGGAAACATTTCTTCAAGGACCATTGAAAAATAAAATAACAATTCGGGAAGAAGATGCAGGAGTCCATTTTTTGATGCATGTTGACACAAGGTTGAGTGAAGAAGAGTTTTTGGAGAAAATGAAGAGTAAAGGAATTAAGCTGGCTGCATTGTCATCTTATTATTATTCAAGTGAAAAGACGAAAAAGTATGAAAATATTTATGTTATGAATTATTCATTTGTGGATTGTAAGAAATTAGATTATGTAGCGAAGATGATAGCACAAGTGTGAAAAGAACCGGATAGGGACGGAGTTTAATGGCTTTTTGCTCGCAAAAAAGCCATTAAACTCCGTCCCTATCCGGCTCTGTGTAAAGGAATAACTTAAGACAAAATGGTAGTTATGTTGTAACTCCGGATAATGGGACTCTTACACATGTGGCAAAATATATCGGTGTAGAAGCTGTTCGTGTAATTAATGAAGAAGTTCATCGGTTAAAAAACACAGCGCAGTGTAACATTTTTCATGGAAGAGATGTATTTGCATACTGTGCTGAAAAACTGGCGGCAGGAATTATTACTTATGAAGAAGTTGGACCAGAGTATCCGAGAGAGGAAATTGTTTTACATGAGCTTATTCCGTATCAGTGGGAAGGAAATAAATTTTTCGGAATGATTGATACTGCAGATTATCATTTTGGATTAATTTGTAGTAACATTCCGGCAGATGTATTTGAAAAAGCAGGAGTTTCTTATGGAGATTTATTAAATGTTAAAATTAGAAAACAAGGACAAGAAGAGTCGATATTTTCTGGAAAAGTGCCATTCTGCGATTCGTTTGGTTCAGTAGCCGAAGGGGAACCACTTTTAATGGTTAGTGAGACACTTCAGATACAAATTGCAATTAATTATGAAAATATGTCAGAAAAATATGGAATTCAAGTAGGTCCAAACTGGACAATAGAGATGGAGCTTTGTGAAAAAGGGGGAAAATAGGTATGAAAAAACCAACAATAGTTATGCAATCAGATTTTGGGATTGATTCAGGATTAGTTGCGTGTATGCATGGAATGTGCCGTTTAGTAGATTCAGAATTGGAAACACATGATGTTACTCATTTAATTCCAGCTTTTGATATTGAAGCAGCGTCTTACTGCTTGCAATATACAGTTCCGTTTTGGCCAGATGGTACGATTTTTGTATCGGTAGTAGATCCGGGAGTTGGGACAAGTCGCAAGGCATCTGTTGCAAAATTAAAAAATGGAAGTTATGTTGTGACTCCAGATAATGGTACATTGACTTATCTGAAAAAAAGAATTGGAGTAGAAGCAATACGAGAAATTAACGAGGAAATAAATCGTTATCCATTAACAAAAGATGTGCATACTTTCCATGGAAGAGATTTATTTGCATATTGTGCAGCAAGACTTGCATCAGGAGTGATTTCCTTTGAAGAAGTCGGACCGGCATATCCAGTTGAAGAAATTGTATGTCATGATTTAAAATGTGCGAAAATTTCAGAAGGTTTGGTGGAGACAGAAATTAAGAGTTATGACCCATTCGGAAGTGCTGAATTAACTGTTGAAAATAAAGAATTTCAAGAAGCTGGATTCCGAACAGGAGACAAAGTAAGAATGGTTCTTTTAGATGGAGAAGAACAGATACTTGATACAGTGATACCATATGAAAAATCTTTTGGATATGTAGAAAAAGGTGAAGATGTTATCTTTAATGATTTAGCTTCATATGTTACTATTGCAGCTAATAAAGCCTACTTTATGAAAAAATATAAGTTGGATCCAGAAAAAACATACCAGGTACGTTTGATAAAAGAATATTAACCCAGATAGGGGAATCAGATAGGGAGGGAGATTAGTGGCTTTTTTGCTCGCAAAAAGCCACTAATCTCCCTCCCTGTCTGGCTAATGGTGTCAGGCGAAGCTGTTCCTGTTAAGATTCAGGAATATGCAGCAACCTCAAAGAATCTTACTACGCGACATTACATGGTGATATTAAAACCATGAATGAGATCCTGGAATATGTTCATGACACAGAAGTCCCACTTTTGTCTTATAATCACGAAACAGAGCTTTCGGCAATTGTCAATTTGATTTATCTTGCAGCGCGAGATCAGTATCGTGTAGAGCGTGAAGAAAAAGCGGGCGTTGGATATGTTGATTTTATATTTTATCCATATGATAAAACAGCAGATTGTCTAATATTAGAATTAAAAGTAGATTATACACCAGAAGAAGCAATTCAAAAAATTATAGATAAGAAGTATGCAATGCGTTTTTTAGGAAAACTCGGAGAAGAAAAAATGTATACAGGAAGAATCCTTGCTGTTGGAATTGGATATGATAAGAAGACGAATTATAAAAATAATAATACCATTAATAATTGCATTATTATCTGTTTATGTATTCGCCCGAGTTACAACGTCTACAGAATATCATGCAAAAACAATACAGTCTTTGGATGAAAAGAGGACAACAGTTATGGAATTGACAGCGGCTTCCACGGCAGCTTCAGCGGCAATCACGTTGATTCCGGGAGATACCGGAACTCCGATTGCGGAAAAATTAGCAGATTTGAGTTCATATTTTTTGATTGTATTATGTGCGCTGTTTTTAGAAAAATATTTGTTAACGATAATGGGCTATGCGGCATTTATGATATTAATACCAATTGCCTGTGTATTATATTCGGCGAGTGAGATATTTAAACGGAACATATGGAAGCGGTTTTCCTATAAGTTGGTATTGTTTGTGTGGATTATTAAGAGTATTTGGAAGTGAATGGAGAAATGAGCAATGATAAAATTACTGGCAATTGATATGGATGGCACATGCCTGGACAGTAGGAGTCGGATGAGAGAGGTAACCCTGCAGGCTTTGGAGCAGGCTGTGGCAGCAGGAATCTGTATCGTGCCGACGACAGGGCGCAATCTCAACTGTTTGCCGCATCGTCTGGCAGAAAGGAAGGAACTATTTCAATATGTGATCAGCTCAAATGGAGCAATTACGGAAAAGATGCACGTGGTGTTCCCAGAGTGCGGAACCTGATCGATACGATACAAAACAGTGCTCATGCAGTGGAAGAAATGCAGTTTTATTTCTTTTCGAAAGATGGAAAAAGCAGGGTGAAAAAGTATCCGGAACTTTCGGCAGCATATTTTAAAATATACGTGGAGATATTTGCGAAAGAGACATCGAAAGGAAATGCATTGAAGCATTTGGCAGAGAAATTACATATTTCAAAGCATGAAATCGCATATATCGGGGACGGAGAGAACGATCTGAGTGCATTTCGAGAGGCCGGATATCGATTCGCAATGGGGAATGCTGTGCCGGAGTTGAAAGAGAAGGCAGAGGTTGTGCTTCCGGGAAATGATGAAAATGGGGTGGCATGTGCGATTCAGAAATATATTTTAGATGGGGAAAATGAGGATAATTCGGGATGAGATTCCAAAAAATGGTGGAAAAGAATATCTTAAACCCGAATAAGTGTGGATAAGTTTACATAAGTTGGTAAAAGAAATCAAGATTGGACGAGGAGCAGCAAATACGTTTCAATAATCAAGATAGGAAAAGAGTATATATGGAAATCGGACTGGCTGTATTGCTGGCAGTGTTTCTTGGAATCCTTGGTGCAAGGATTACGGAAGGGAATCTTGTGAATGCAAAAGAAAAGCAGGCAGAGCAGATGGCAGCAGAAGAAAATCAAAAAGCACGGGAACAAAGTGCAGAGAATGTGAGTTCAACGGAGAATGCGGATTCGACGGGGGACAAAACTTCAGGCAGTACAGACTCTGCAGCGGAAGGGGTACGACCGGAAGTCGCGTTTGTCCAGACGATGAAAGAGACCGGATGGCTTCAGTTCGGTGGAGATGCTTCCATCGAGCAGTTTAATTTTGCGGGGCTTGGAACAACGGGGGACGGCGTGCCGGGAAACTCTTATCCTGATGTTCGAACCGGGATCCGGGCGCAGATCCAGCACCTGAAAGCATATGCGACAACGGAAGCATTGAACAGAGTATGTGTGGATGATCGTTATGAATATGTTTTGCGAGGTTGCGCACCATATGTAGAGTGGTTAGGTCAGAAAGAAAATCCACAGGGAACAGGCTGGGCAACTGCGGAGAATTATGGATATTCGATTGTAGATATGATCAATAAAATGAAGAAAATGTAATGCCTTGTATATGGAGTGTAACTGCTCGCAGACTAATCTGCAAACAGGAATTATTCAGTTTATGCATTTAGTAAAAATTTTTCTAAAATGTTGTCTTCCTTGAAAAAAAGATGTACTATAGAAGCAGTGGTAGGAGGAGTGTACATGGCAACATTAAAAGATATTGCGAATAAGGCAAACGTGTCACAGGCAACTGTGTCCAGGGTTTTAAATAGAGATGAGACGTTAAATGTTTCGGCACAGACACGAGAAAGGATTTTTCACATAGCAGCAGAGCTTGGATATAAAACGATTGTACAGCGCTATGGGAAAGAGAATGAGATTCGTGAGAGCGAGAAAATAACTGCACGCATTGGTATTGCGCAGATGTTAGATGTTGCACAGCTGCAGGAAGATGTTTACTATCTTGTGCTGAAAAATATAATAGAGCAGCAGTGTTTTGCAAAACACTGGAATACGGTTACGTTGCTTAGGGACAGTCAGGGGCGGTTTATCAAATATGATGATAAGGAAATAGATGGCGTGATTGCAATTGGAAGGTTTTCGGAGAATGAGATTGAAAGCTTCAAAGAATTTACAGATAATATTGTGTTTGTAGATTCTTCACCGGATGAGACAAAATATTTCAGTATCGTTCCGAATTATCATCTTGCAATCCGGCAAGTGTTTGAGCAGTTTATAGAGAAGGGACATACGCAGATTGGGTTTATCGGAGCGGTAAATACATTAGGAAATCACAAGGAATTAGCGATGGATCCCAGATTTTATTGGTATAATCACAAAATGAGGAGTCACGGATGGTTTGATGAGGATTATATCATAGACTGTGAAATGAATTCGGGAAGCGGGTATGAGAAGGTAAAGGCGTATTTAGAGAGTGAGAAAAAGCGGCCGACTGCATTTTTTATTGCAAGTGATGTTATTATTCCGGGGATGCAGAGGGCGTTTGCGGAAAAGGGAATCTATATTCCGGAGGATGTTAGTATCATCTCATTTAATAATACAAGTATTTCAGAATTTGCAAATCCTGCGTTATCTTCCATCGAAGTATTTATGTCAGAGAACGCAAAGTCAGCAATTTCAAGTATGGAAAGTATCTGGCAGAATGAGGGTGTGTGTTATCCGAGAAGAATTGTAGTGCCTTGTAAATTGATTGAAAGAGACAGTGTGAAAAGAATATAGGAGCTAAATTTGAGTCATCAGTTTTATACTGGTGACTTTTGTTTTCTTAATCTATTTAAATAAAGAGGTAAAATATTTACTAACATTGCGCACAAAAAATATTGGTAAAAAATAATGAAAGGTTGACAAAAATTGTGATAAATACACAAAAACCTAGATAAAAACACAGAGAAAGACGTGATCGAAGTTGAAAAAGTTCGTTAGTAATTACACAAACAAGGAAATAAATTAGTAAAATATTTATTGACTTTTACTAAAAGCGGTGATATGATTACAACACAAACGAAAACAATATCTGAATGGATAAAGGAAGGAGAGATGTCGCGATGAGTATTGTAGTAAATCAGAAAGAAAATATTTTCTTATTACAGACAAAATCGAACAGTTATGCTTTCGGGATTGATGATCAGGGGCTTGTAAGACATTTGTATTGGGGAAGTAAGATTTATACGGTGGATGATTTTGAGATGCCGAAGTTGACGGAAGTATCGACAAACGATCCTGTTTATGAGATTACCCGAGAAGAATTTCCGGTGTATGGAAGTCTACGATACAAGGAACATTGTTTGAAAGCAACCTTCGCAGATGGTACAAGGGAAATTGTTTATCAGTACTGTGGATATGAAGTAATTGAATCTGATACGAAGGAAACATTGATTGTTACACTGAGAGATTCTTATTATGATTTTATTATGGAACTTCATTACAGCGTATATGAAGCGTACGATTTGATGGAGCGGACTGTGGTAGTTAAAAACGAATCAGAGCAGACAATCGAAATCGAGAAGATTCACAGCGGACAATTCCACATTCCGTGTGAAGGGCTGAATTTCACAAATGTACACGGACACTGGGGAGCAGAGCAGCAGAGATTTGTTCAAAAGGTCAATTATGGAAAGATTGTCATTGAGAATCGAAGGGGGATTTCAACACACAATCACAATCCGTATTTTATTTTGGATAAGGATGCAACAGAGAATCATGGTGATGTTTACTTCGGTGCACTGAGAATGAGCGGGAATTTCAGCGGAGTAATTGAACAGACACAGTATGGTGAGACGTTGGCACAGATCGGACTGAATTCACATGACTTTATGCTGGAATTGAAGCCGGGTGAAGAATTCCGTGCACCGTCAGTGATCTGTGGATATTCAAGTAATGGATTTGCAGCAATGTCTCATAATCTGCATCATTTTGCGCAGGATCATATTCTTCGTAAAGGACACAGACCGGTACTCTATAATTCCTGGGAAGCGACAGAGTTCAAGGTAAATTGCCGGGAACAGATTCATCTGGCAAAAAAAGCAAAAGAAATCGGGGCGGAATTATTTGTTGTAGATGACGGATGGTTTGGAGAAAGAGACAGAATCGATAATGGCCTTGGTGACTGGTATGTGAATGAGAGCAAGTTCCCGAACGGGTTAAACGAGCTGATTTCGGAAGTGAAAGCAATGGATATGATGTTTGGAATCTGGGTAGAGCCGGAGATGGTGAATCCGAAAGCGCAGCTTTACAAGAATCATCCGGATTGGATTTATCATTTCGAGACAAGAGAGAGTGACACATCCAGAGGGCAATATGTTCTGAACATGACGAAGAAAGAGGTTCGAGATTTTGTGTATGAAATGCTGGATGAACTACTGACAACCTACGACATTGATTACATTAAGTGGGATGCAAACAGACCGATTTCACAGACCTCGACAGAGAAAGATATTTGGTACAGACACATTGAGGCAGTATATGGAATTGTTACAGAACTGAAAAAGAAACATCCGAATGTGCTGTTTGAGGCGTGTGCTTCCGGCGGTGGAAGAATTGATTATGGAATTCTCGGTATTTTCGATGATTTCTGGACAAGCGACAATACCGATGCCTATGACAGGTTGTTTATTCAGGATACCTATTCTTATATCTATCCGATCAAAGCAATGCGTGCATGGGTGACAGATTGTCCGAACTTCCTGTCAGGCAGAGTAATTCCAATGAAATTCCGGTATCACAGTGCCATGATGGGAACGTTAGGGATCGGCTGCAATATTCTCAAATTTTCAGATGAGGATGTGGCGCTTTCGAAGGAGATGATCAGGCAGTATAAGGAAATCAGACCGATTATTCAAGAGGGAGATTTTTATCGGCTGAGCAATACATCTTCCAATGATTACTTTACATATCAGTATTTGAAGGAAGACAAGGGAGTGATCTTCGTATTTCTTCCGCAAAGCAAAATCGGACATCGCGGAGTAAACATAAAATTAAGCGGATTGTGTGAAGACGGACGTTACACCTTGACAATGGATGAAGGCGAGATTACAAAGAGCGGAAGTTATCTCATGAAACATGGATTTGATATTCAGTTAAAGGGAGATTACGCAAGTACGATCATAACATTGAACAAAGTAAAATAGAGGCTGCTGTTTAGGGCTTGTCAAAGAACGCAGCGCATCGTTCGGTGTGTGAATATATTTTTAAAGGAGAGAGAAAATGGAAACATCAAAATTAACATGGAGAACCAAAATGAATTTTGGTATCGGCGCTTTAGGTAAGGATTTGTGCTATGCGATTATTGCATATTTCCTTATGATTTATATGACAGATACGGTAGGATTATCCCCTCTTTTTGTAGGTAACCTGTTCCTTGTGGCCCGTGTCTGGGATGCAGTGAATGATCCGATGATGGGATTTGTCGTAGATAATACAAGAACAAAATGGGGAAAATTCAGACCTTGGATTTTAATCGGTTCGGTGGCAAACGCGGTTGTACTTGTATTCTTGTTCCATAAGCCTGCATCATTATCAGGATTTGGACTGTATGCGTATTTCTCAGTAATGTACATTTTATGGGGAATGACTTACACATTGATGGACATCCCGTACTGGTCAATGCTTCCATCCCTTTCCAAAACAAAGGAAGAAAGAGATCAGATGTCCGTTATTCCACGTATCTTTGCCAGTCTGGCATGGCTTTTGATGAGTGCATTTGCAATCAAATTAGTTGCAACACTTGGGAACGGAAGCGATATAGTCGGATATGCAAAATTAGCAGTAGGTATCGCAGTTGTATTTGTAGCAACAGAATTGATTACTGTAATCTTCGTAAAAGATAAGAGCTGTGAAACTGTTGCTGATTCGAAGAGTACACAGAAAACATCGCTCAAAGATGCGTTCCATATTATTGCTGCAAATGATCAGTTGAAAGTATATATCGGTGTTGTACTTTGTTATAATCTGGTTGTTCAGATTGCAGGAACAGCTGCTACATACTACTTCAAATATGTAGTCGGAAAATTTGAGTTATACTCTGTATTCCAGACAGCAGCACAGTTTGCAGAAATCGGTGCATTGTTTGTGTTCCCGATTATTTCAAGAAAATTTACAAAGAAGCAGGTATTTGCAATTGCAAGCTTTACACCGGCAATCGGATTGATCGGATTGGTACTGGCAGGACTAGTATTTGCAACAAATGCACCGGTAATTGCTATCTGCGGTGTGTTCTATAAGTTCGGTTCAGGACTTACATTGGGTGCGACAACGGTTATGCTTGCAGATATCATTGATTACGGCGAGTACAAATTAGGAACAAGAAATGAAAGTATCATCGCGTCTTTCCAGACACTGCTTGTTAAAACAGCCTCCGCAGTTGCAGCGTGGTTGGTAGGTGTCGGCTTGACTGTAGTTGGTTACGTGGCAAATGCAGAACAGTCTGCATCTACAATCATGGGACTGCGTGTGATTATGTGTATCATTCCGGCAATCGTAACAGTTCTTGCATTCGTAATTTATAAAAAAGGCTATAAACTGGAAGGTGAACTTCTGAAAAAGGTTATGGCAAGTGTCAACAACAAAAAAGCTGAAGTAGAGTAATTCAGACTGCATAAAAGAAAAAGAGAGAATAGAGATGTATTTAGGTGTAGATTATTACCCGGAGCAATGGGATGAATCCATGATGAGCGAAGATATGGATAACATTCTGGAACTGGGATCTAATGTGATTCGAATCGCAGAATTCGCATGGCATCTGATGGAAAAAAAGGAGGGAGAATTTGATTTCTCCTTCTTTGACAGGGTGATTGCGATGGCAAAAGAAAAGGGACTCAAGGTAATCCTTGGAACGCCGACCGCTACAATTCCGGCATGGCTTGCGAAGAAACATCCGTCCATCCTGTCCGAGTTTGAAGGCGGGAAAAAGAGAACATTTGGCGGACGACATGTATATTGCTTTAACAGTCCATATATGTATGAGTATTCGGAAAAGATCATTCGTAAGATGGTGGAGCACTACAAGGAGGAAGAAGCTGTAGTTGCATGGCAGATTGACAACGAATTTGGACATGAAGGCAGTGATATCTGTTACTGTGAGAATAAAGCATGGATTTAATGATAGTGTGCTTAAACAGTGAAAG